>CACJBQ010000004.1 GCA_902591695.1 uncultured Pelagibacteraceae bacterium
ATTGAACAAATCATCTATTATAAGTTCTTATATATCGGAAATGATGAAGTTAAAGAAATAACTTCATTTTTTACTTCGTTTTCTATTTTGCTATTATCTGTTGGGTTTTCAGATAAACCTTTTAGAGTTTTTGTTATTAATTCACCTACCGTTTTAAACTCATTTAAACCAAATCCACGAGTTGTAGCCGCTTGAGTTCCTAATCTTATTCCAGATGTAATCATTGGTTTTTCTGTATCAAATGGAATACCATTTTTATTACATGTAATGTTTGCTCTAGACAAACTCTCTGCTGCAAGATTTCCTTTTACATTGTATGGTCTCAAATCAACCAACATCAAATGTGTATCTGTTCCATCTGAATAAATTTTAAATCCATTATTTTTTAAAGTTTCTGCTAACATTTTTGCGTTTGCTAAAACAGATTTAATGTAATCTTGAAATTCTGGTTGTAGCGCTTCAAGAAAGCCAGCTGCTTTTGCCGCAATAATATGCATTAAAGGTCCTCCCTGATAACCAGGAAAAACGGCTGTGTTAAATTTTTTAGCAAGATCTTCATGATTAGTTAAAATTATTCCTCCTCTTGCGCTTCTAAATACTTTGTGAGTTGTTGAAGTAACCACATGAGCGTAGTCACATGGATTAGGGTATCCTTTACCAGCAACTAATCCTGAGAAGTGAGCCATATCAACCATTAGATATGCTCCAACTTTATCTGCTATTTCTCTAAATCTTTTAAAGTCAATTACTCTAGAATAAGCACTTCCGCCTGCAATGATTAGTTTAGGTTTATGTTCTAATGCAAGTTTTTCAACATTATCATAATCTATCAACTCAGATTCTTTATCTACATCATAACCTATAGCGTTAAACCATTTACCAGACATTGAAATTTTTAATCCATGAGTAATGTGACCACCTGAATTTAAACTCATACCCATGAACGTATCACCTGGGCTTAACAAGGCTAAAAACACTGCTCCATTAGCTTGTGCACCTGAGTGTGGTTGAGCATTTGCAAATTTACAATTAAATAATTTTTTTAATCTTTCAATAGCAAGGTTTTCTGCCACATCAACATGCTCACATCCATTATAATATCTTTTACCAGGATAACCTTCAGCATATTTGTTAGTTAAAACTGATCCTTGTGCTTCTAATACTGCTTGAGATACAATATTTTCAGACGCAATTAGCTCTATATGTTGTTGCTGTCTAATTAATTCATCTTTAATAGCTTTATAAAGCTCTGGATCTTTTACAGATAAACTATCCTCAAAAAAACTTTTATAACTATCGTTTAAATAACTTTTTTCGCTCGACATAATTATATTTTCCTAACCCTTCTCAAGTGTCTTCCACCGTCAAATTTTGTATTTAAAAAAACACTTACAAATTTCAAAGCATTTTTTTTGGTTATTAACCTCGATCCTAATGTAATGATGTTTGCATCGTTATGCAATCTGGATAATTTCGTTGATTTTAGATTAAAACATTGTGCAGCGCGAATATTTTTATGCTTATTTGCCGCAATATTCATACCGGTTCCAGATCCACACACTAAAATGCCAACATTTTTATTATTAAGTTTAACTTTTTTTGCAACTTTATGGGCATAGTCAGGATAATCAACACTACTATCATCTTTTGGACCAAGATCCTCATATTTAATTTTTTTATTTTTTAAATAATTTTTAATTATCTCTTTTAATTTAAATCCAGCGTGATCAGATGAAATAAATATTTTTTTCAAATTAATTAAATTTATAATCTAAAACACAAGCAACTAAATGTATTCTATTCTCTTCTCCACCATTAAATGCATTGTGATACTTGGTATTATTTGTAATCCAAACAGAACCATCAGCAGGCATATGTTTCGCAACGTTATCAATAACCATGATGCAGCCAGGATTAGTGATTAGAGGTATATGTAATCTCGGCTCAGGATCTCGATGCCAGCTTAAAGTTGATCTTGGTTCTTTTAAAAGAATTCTTACTCTACCAAGTTTATATCTGGATGAAAGAGTGTCATATACTTCTTTGAAATAAGTATTTTCATAATCTTTTATAAATTCTGAATATAATGACTCATCAAGTGTCTCATCTCTAACAACTTCTTTTCCTGATTTATCAGGTTTTGTCCAATATACTCCTCTAGCCTTGTTACCTTTAATTGAGTCTGGGTCACCAGGTATTTGAGTTAATGATATCGCTCCAAAGTGCGTTACACCAGCATCTTCAAATTTTTTAATTTTAACTATTTGCTGATAAGCCTCTTGTAATTTTTCAATATCAAATTTGATATCTTGCTTTTGGAAATCACTAAAGTCTAAAATTCTATCTTCCTTTTTGACATTTAAGTCTATTACTTTTGAATTTTCTATTGTCATCTTGATTGCTTTCTACCCTTTTTTTTGTATATGTGTATATTACATTTGTCGCAATTTAAAAGTAAATTAAAACATGATTATTGGTAAATACCCCAATCTTAGACTTAGAAGAACTAGAAAAGAATCTTGGTCAAGAAGACTGATTCAAGAAAATACTTTAAGTCCAAATGACTTTATATTACCTATTTTTTTAATAGAAGGATCTAATATACGGCAACCAATTTCATCTATGCCGGGTGTATACAGGTATACTATTAATAGATTGAGCCAAATAGTAGACAGAGCAATAAAAAAGAAGATACCAATGGTTGCACTTTTTCCAAAAACACAAAATGCATTTAAAGATGAATTGGGTACAGAGTCGCTTAACGAAAAAAATTTAGTTTGTAGAGCAATTAAAGAAATCAAAAAAAGATACAAAAATCAAATAGGTATTATGTGTGACGTAGCATTAGATCCCTACACATCACATGGTCATGACGGTTTAATCAAATCTAACACAATACTTAATGATGAGACTATAGAGATTCTTATTAATCAATCATTACTTCAAGCAGAGATGGGTTGCGATGTACTGGCTCCTTCAGACATGATGGATGGCAGAATAGGTAAAATCAGAAAAGCTTTAGATAAAAATAAATTCCAAAATGTTCAAATATTATCTTATGCAGCAAAATATGCTTCAAGTTTTTACGGACCTTTTAGAGATGCAGTCGGTTCTAAAGGTTCGTTAAAAGGAGACAAAAAAACTTATCAGATGGATTATAGAAATTCTAATGAAGCTTTAAGAGAAGTTGCCTTAGATATTAAAGAAGGTGCTGATATGGTAATGGTTAAACCAGGTATGCCCTACTTAGACATAATAAAATCAATAAAAGAAAAATTTAAATTGCCTGTATTTGCCTATCAAGTATCAGGAGAATACAGCTTAATTGAAACAGCTATATCGAAAAAATTAATTAATAAAGATGCTGTATATGAAAGCTTAGTTGCTTTTAAGAGAGCTGGTGCCAATGCTATAGTAAGTTATTACGCTGATAGAATTGATAAAATAATAAAATAATTATTTTAAGGTATTTAAAAATAACAACCTACTATTGGGATAAGTTAAATTATTTGGTCTTAATATAGTTTTATCCAAATAATCGCCTACCAATTTTAAACCGTTCAATAAAGTGCCGAGATCATTAACTTCTATATCTTTTTCAATCAAAAAATTAGGTACATATTTTTTTTCATTTAAAGAACTTGCATAATATACGGTTTTGTTACCTTCTAAATCTTTTTCAACTAAATTTTCAAGCGCCAAGTCATATCCTAATATTTTAAGTAACTCCAATTCCCAAAATATATATTTTTTTATCCAATCTTTTTCTTTTAAAATTAAAAATAAATTTTGAATTATAAAATAAACTTTATCGTTAGATTGAGACTGTGCTGTTAATATTTTGATTAAATTCATAGCAGATGTAATACAGGATAACTTTTGCTTATGATCAAAATATAATGGGGTATAGGCATTTAAAATTTCAATTTTAAAATAACCTATTCTGTTTTCATTTTTAGAATTGTAATTAACATGAAGTTTATTGCCAACTTGAAGGTAATTTTTAATTTTTTTTGAAGTACCGCCAAATATAATTCCGGATATCTTTCCTTTATCTTTTGTAAATAATTCAGCAATTAATGAATTTTCATTATATCTAGTTTTACTTATTAAAAATCCTTCGTCTGACCAATTCATTTTTTATTTGTATTTTTTAAACATTCTATTGCAGCATTTTGTTCGGCTTCTTTCTTTGATTTTCCGGAAGCTATAAAATATTTTGTATTAGGTAATTTTACTCCAACTTTGAATATGGGTTTATGCCTTGGACCAGTATTTGAAATTAATTTATAGGTGGGTAGTTTTTTAAAGTTTTTTAAAGTTTGTTCCTGTAGTTTTGTTTTTGCATCTATTTCCGTTACAACACTCTTTTCAATATGGTCTTGCCACAAATTTAAAATTGTTTTTTCAACAATTGCAAAACCTTTATCAAGATATATAGCACCAATTAAAGCTTCACAGGAATCCGATATAATTTTATCCTCAATTTTTATTTTTTTATTATTAGGATTAAATGTTTTAACATAATTAGCTAAATTGATTTTTGTAGCTATATCCAAACAGGTTTTTTTATTCACTAACGATGCAAATTTTTTATCAAGAATACCTTCTTTTTCCTCTGGATAAATTTCTAAAAGTTTTTTTGCTATCACCAAACCAAGAACTCTATCACCCAGGAACTCTATCTTTTCATTATTTTCATTTGGATTAAAGCTTTTATGTGTAAGAGCTTGAATAAGTAGATCTTTATTTTTAAATTTTAAATCAATTTTTTTTTCTAAACTCTGATAGCTAATTTTCATTAATTAATTTTATTAAATGTTCTTTTAAATCTTATTGATTTGTGCCATTTCCAAAATTCTATAAAACTTCCTATTTTTTTATCAGAAGAGAAAAATATAAATTGAGCTTTTCCTACTAAATTATCTTGATGTACATATCCAACACTTGTCAGATATCTACTATCTTTAGAACAATCTCTGTTGTCACCTAAAAAGAAATAATGATCTTTTGGTACAGTAAACATATCAGAATTTTGATAGGTATAATCTTTTAAATAAACAGTATGAAATTTTTTACCATTTGAAAGTTTTTCTTCAAATCTATAAACATCAATACTTTTGTCTCCACAAAAAATAGTAGTTTTGTTGTTAATTTTAGATTTAAGAATTTCAGAATTATTTAAATATAAATTAGAGTCTATAAATTGAATTTTATCACCAGGTAGTCCGATTAATCTTTTAATGTAATCTGTTCGATTATCTGCTGGTGTTTTAAATACAATTACATCGCCCCTTTCTGGACTGCTAAACATAATTCTTTTGTTTAATATTGGAGGGCTAAAAGGAAATGAATGTTTACTATATCCATAGGTATATTTTGTTACAAACAACCTATCACCAACTAATAAAGTAGGCTCCATGGATGATGATGGAATATAAAATGGTTGTACTAAAAGCGATCTAATTATAACTGCAATTATTAATGCATAAATTAGGGTTTTTATATTTTCTGAAAAAAAATTTTTATCTAATTTCATGATACTTGAATAATTGCAAATGCTGTTGAATAATTTTTTTCATCTGAAATTGATAGAAAAAATTTAAAATTTTTGATTTTAAAGTTTTTTTGAACGATTTTTGTAATTTTTTTATTTTTAACATAATAAGGCTTTCCCATTTTGTCATTAACAACTTCTATATCTTTAAAATTTAAATTCATACGAAAACCAGTGCCAAGGGCTTTAGAAAATGCTTCTTTTGCAGCAAATCTCTTTGAAAAAAAAGCTACTTTATTACTTACAGCATTAGACTGTTTTAATTCTTTAAATGAATAAATTCTTTTTTTAAATAAAGGATTTTTAATCGATTTTTGAATTCTTTTATTTTCAACAATATCAACACCAATACCAAGAATTTTCATTTATTTTTTATAATTTTTTTTAAGTTTTTAATTACTTTTGAAAGTCCATTAAATATTGACTCCCCAATTATAAAATGTCCAATGTTATACTCCACAATATCTATTATTTTTGTTAACATTTTGGTGGTTTTATAGTCTAAACCATGACCAGCATGAACTTCTATATTTAAATTAGATGCTAATTTTGCACTTTTTTTAATTCTGTTTAACTCACTAGAATAATTTTTTTTTGATTTAACTAGGTTTGCTAGTTTTCCAGTATGTATTTCAATACAATCAGTATTTAATTTTTTAGCAAGTCTAATATCATTTTGAGAAGGATTAATGAACAAACTCGTTCTTATCTTTGCTTTTTTAAATTTTTTAATTATTTTCTCTATTTTATTAAGGTTATTTTTTATATTTAAACCTCCCTCAGTAGTAATTTCTTTTCTATTTTCTGGAACTAAACAAATAAAATTTGGTTTAATCCTCAGTGCTTTCTCAACGATTTCTTTGTTCATGGAAATTTCAAGGTTTACAAGCACATTTTTTAAACCACATATTTTTTTGGCATCCATATCGTTTATATGTCTTCTATCTTCTCTTAAATGAATTGTTACAGAATCAGCTCCATAACTAATAACTTTTTTTGCTGCATATATAGGATCAGGATGTTTCTCACCACGAGCGTTTCGTAAAGTTGCAATATGATCTATATTTACACCTAACCTTTTCACTTAATAAATCTGCTTCCTGGGGTTGTTATTGGTATTGATTTAAGTTCAGGTGGTAATTTATTTGCTTTATAAGTAGGAACTTCTATTTTTAAATGAGATGTTATTCCAGTTTTTATTTTTAAAGATTCTTTCGTCGATCGATCAATTATAGATGCAAATCCAATTAATTTTGCTTTTGATTTTTTAATTAATTTTACACACTCTAAACTTGATTTTCCTGTAGTGATTACATCTTCTATAATCAGTACTCTTGATCCTTTTTTAATATTAAATCCCCTTCTAAGAGTAAATTTGTCATTTACTCTTTCACAAAAAATTGTTTCTTTTTTTAGCAATTTTCCTATTTCATATCCAATAATTACCCCTCCCATTGCAGGAGCTAGTATTAAATCAATTTTTTTAAATTTTTTTTTAATTTTATTTGCTAAAGATTTACAAATTTTATCAGCTAAATTGGGGAAACTTAAAAGTTTTGCACACTGAATATATTTTGAAGAATGTAGACCTGATGATAGAACAAAGTGACCTTCTAATAATGCATTAGTTTTTTTTAAAATATTTAAGGATTTTTTGTGTGAAAGCATTTCTTTTTTCTTCGTGTCTAATTATCTTAAATTTTATACTCTTTTGTTTTAGCTCTGCAATAAAATTAGTAAAATTCTTAAGGTTTCTAATAATTAATTTAAATTTAAAATTAATATAATTGGGATTTTTACCAACCATTTCTAAGCTTGATATATTTAATTTATGACTTCCAATTAGTGAGCTTATATCTCCTAATTGACCTGGCTTATCAGGTAATGACATCCATAGAGTGGTATTGTATTTTTTTGTTTTTTCCTCTTTTTGCTCTCCTTTGTCATGCCAATATCTTCTTATTGCTGCTCTAGCTTTACCTGTTTTAGTTGTTGGTATCCAATGAAGTGACGGTGAGTTATTTTTAGATGTTACAATATTTACGCGATCACCATTTCTTAAAATAGTTTGTAGCTCACTTTTATTTCCATTAATTTCACAACCAACTGCTGAATTGCCAATTTTAGTGTGGACAGCATATGCAAAATCAATAGCTGTTGCGTCTTTAGGTAATTTTATTACTGAACCTTTTGGTGTGAAACAAAATACGTTTTCTTGAAACATTTGTAGTTTTGTATACTCATATGAGTCTTCAGGATTTTCATTTTTTTCTATAATCTCAACAAGATCTTTTAACCAATCATACTCCTTCCAGCTTAAAGAATTAAATTTTTCAGAAGATTTATACTGCCAATGAGATGCAACACCTCTTTCTGCAAATTCATGCATTTCATGTGTTCTGATTTGAATTTCTATTGGTTTTTTATTTGAACCAATTACTGAAGTATGAATAGATTTATAACCATTGATTTTTGGAGATGAAATATAATCTTTAAATTTTCCCGGTATACAATTCCATTGTTTATGAAAAATTCCGAGGGTTTTGTAACAATCGTCTATGCTTTTTAAAATTATTCTAAATCCAATAATATCTGTTATTTGTTCAAGGGAGACTCTTTTTTTTTGGACTTTTCTCCAAATTGAAAAAGGTGTTTTTTCTCTTCCATGAATTTCAGCATTAATCTCATTGTCATTCAATATTTCACTTAACTCAAAAGATTGTTCTTCAAATAAATCTTTTCTGTCCAATTTTATTTCATCGAGCCTTTTTTTTATTAATTTTCTTGCATCATTATTTAAAATTTCAAAAGATAAATCCTCAAGCTCGTCTCTTATTCTGTGCATTCCCATTCTATCAGCTAATGGGGCATAAATTTCCATAGTTTCTTGAGCTATTCTTTTTCTTTTGTCTTCTTTTGTAATTGCTTTAATGGTCCTCATATTATGTAGTCGATCTGCAATTTTCACTAACAGAACTCTGATGTCTTTTGATGTTGCTAAAATTAATTTCCTGAAATTTTCAACTTTAGAATTAGCTCCAGCTGAATTTTCAAATGCTGAAATTTTTGTTACACCATCTACTAAATCAGCAACCTCATCACCAAATTCTTTTTTGATAGTTTCATAAGTTGCAAAAGTATCTTCTATAGTGTCATGCAATAGACCAGTTGTAATTGTAGCGCTATCTAATTTTAACTCAGTTAAAATATTTGCAACCTCAATTGGATGAACAGAATAAGGATCACCCGAAGCTCTTTTTTGACTCTTATGTGCTTTAACAGCAAAATTATATGCTTTATCCAATTTTTCAGGATTAAGAAATTTATTGTAATCCTTAACTTTATTTATAAGTTCATTTGAATTAAGCATAATTGATATTATACCATTAAATCAAATTTGTTTAATAGATCTAATGTCTCTATCAGGAAGCAGAGAAATCAAGGTTTTAACATCAATTTGTTTATCAGGATGGATCCAATTCTTTTGAATCTCAAATAATGGAAATAGTACAAAGTTTCTTTTGTGCATCATTTTATGAGGTAAATTAATCTTAGAGTTTTTTTTTGATACCAAATTATTAAAATCGATTATATCTAAATCACATGTACGAGGAGCATTTTTTTTCGCTTTTTTTCTACCTAATTGATTTTCTATAAATTTACATATTTTTAACAGTTCTTGAGGACTGTAATAACATTTTAATTTTAAAATTATATTTAAGAATTTAGGTTTTCGTGGGTCAGGCCAGGAAGGGGTTTCATAATAACTAGATACAGAGAGAACATCTAAGTTATGTTCTGCTAATAAAAATTTTGCTTTTTCTATATTTCTTTTTCTTATACCTAAATTTGAACCTATTCCTAAAAAAACAATTTTAGCTTGATTTTCTAATATATCTTGCCTTTTCACGGTTCCAATCTCTACTTTTTTTAGTTGCTCTTTTATCATATTGCTTTTTCCCTTTTGCAACAGCTAGTTCTATTTTAGCCTTTCCTTTTTTAAAATACATTTTTGTTGGAACTAATGTGAAACCATCTCTTTGCATTTTGCCTATCAATTTATTTATTTCTTTTTTATTAAGAAGCAATTTTCTATCGTCTGTTGGGTTGTGATTAGAGTAACTGGCTTGCTTGTATGGAGATATATGTGAATTAATTAAAACAATTTCACCTCCCTTTTCAACAGCATAAGACTCAGCGATATTAACCTTGCCCTCTCTTACAGATTTAATCTCTGATCCCTTTAAAACAATTCCAGCTTCAAAAAGATCTTCAAAAAAATAGTTAAAACTAGCTTTTCTATTTAAACAAATAATTTTCAAACCAGGATTGGTTTTTTTGTTCATTAAATTAACTTAGCAGACAGAAGAGCTTTTTTTACAATTTCTTTTGTTGCGTCTGTTACTTTTACAAGTGGTAGTCTTACGTTGTCATCACAAAGTCCTAAAAGTTTTGCAGCATATTTTACAGGACTAGGATTGCTCTCAACAAACATTGAGTGATGAACTGGTTGTAATATTTTATCTAATCTTTCTGCTTCTTTCATTTCGTTATCGGTGTCTGATTTGGAGAATTTTTGAAAATCTGAACAAAGTTTAGGTGCAATATTAGCTGTTACACTAATAGTACCTACCCCACCACGTTTATTAAATTCAAAAGCATTATCATCATTACCTGTTAATTGAATAAAATCTTTGCCCATTTTTTCAAGTGTCTGATTAACTCTATCTAAATCACCCGTTGCATCTTTAACACCAACTATATTTTTTAATTCATAGAGTCTGGCCATTGTATCCACTGACATATCAATCACAGATCTGCCTGGAATATTATAAATTATAATTGGAATGCCACACTTATCATTAATTGCTTTATAATGTTGATACAGGCCTTCTTGAGTTGGTTTGTTATAATAAGGTGTAACTATCAAAGCACCGTTAGCTCCTGCTTTTTCTGCATGTGTGGTTAAAGAAATAGCCTCCTCAGTTGAGTTGGAACCCGTGCCAGCAATAACTGGAATTTTTCCATTACTTTCTTTTATACATAAATCTATTACTCTTTGATGCTCATCATGACTTAACGTAGGGGATTCACCTGTTGTACCAGCCGGCACAAGTCCATTCGTACCATTATCGATGTGGAAATGGATTAATTTTATATATGCTTCCTCATCTAGACCATTATTTTTAAATGGTGTAATTAAAGCAACATTTGATCCTTTGAACATAAATACTTATAACATAGTTTAAAGATTCATATACTAAAAGATTATGCTCAAAAAAATATTATTTTTAGGTTTCACCGTATCAATATTAATTTTTTCAAATAATCTCTTTGCTGAAATTAATTCAGTTGTGCCTTTAAAAAAACCTGTTTTAAGTAAAGAAGAAATTCAAAAGAAAATATCTATTAATATCATCAAGCCATTAAAGAAGCCTACGAAAAGCAAAGAAATTAAAGTCGAAGAAGTGATTGTTAAAAAAGAGTTGGTTTTAAAAGAAAAAAAATTAAGTTTTAAAATACCGAAGAAAAAACCAACTATAGCTGGCACTAGCACAGCTAAGAATATTAAGATTTCAAGATATTATAGTAAAAAAGACTTTGGGTTAGCTAAAAAAGCCATTTCAGAAATGCAGAAAAGCAAATGGTCATCTGCGCTTAAAATAGCAAAAAAAGCAAAAGATAACTCTATTTATAATTTTATACAATGGAGACATCTTTTAACGTCAGGTAACCAGGCGTCCTTTTACGATTATCAAGTTTTTTTAAATAAAAATTCAGATTATCCTAGAATAAGCAGAGTTAAATATCTTGCTGAGCATAAACTATCCACAGAAAGTGTTTCACCTAAAAAAATAATAAAATGGTTTGGAGAAAATGATCCATTAAGTGGTTATGGAAAAATGATACTTGGAGAAAGTCACATTTTAATTGGAGACAAAAATAAAGGTACAAGACTGATTAAAGAAGGTTGGATCACAGCAGATTTATCCAAAAATGAATTAAAATATTTTAGAAAAAAATATAAAAAATATTTAAATGCAGATGACTATATTAAACGAGCTGATTATTTAGCTTGGAACGGTGATCGTTGGGATTTACGAAGATTAATAAGGTATCTGCCAAAAGATTACGAACTTTTATATAATGCAAGACATCTTTTAATGAGTAAAGGTTATGGAGTTGACCAAGCCATAGCAAATGTTCCTCAAAAATTTAAGAATGATGCTGGGTTAAACTACGATCGATTAAAATGGAGAAGAAAAAAAGGACGTGTAGATTCTTCAACAGAAATCTTATTGAAAATAAGAAATGATAAAGAGTATTTAGTTAGGCCTGACAAATGGTGGAAAGAAAGAGAAATTATCTCAAGAGCATTGCTTTATAAAAAGAAATATGAAATTTCATATAAAATTTCAAGCAATCATGGAATGACTGAAGGGTCTGAATATGCTGCTGCAGAATGGATGAGTGGATGGATAGCTTTAAGTTTTTTAAATGATCCATTAACAGCTAAAGATCATTTTAAAAATTTTCATGAAAATGTTAGTTATCCAATAAGTTTATCTAGAGGTGCTTATTGGCTTGGAAGAGCATATGAAAAAATAGGTGAAAGAGAGCAATCAAAAAATTGGTACAGAGAAGCCACAAAATATCTTACTACTTACTATGGTCAGCTAGCTTTTTTAAAATTAAATCCAAATGGAAAATTTGAGTTAGAAAAAGATATGGAAATTGATCCAAAATATAGAATTCAATTTTTTAATAAAGAACTTGTGAAAATTTCCTATCTTCTAGATGAATTGAAGAAAGATAAATATACAAAACATATTTTAAGACATTTAGCTAATGATAATATAGCAAAAGGTAGTGAGGTTTTGGCTGCAGAATTAGCTACAAGTATAAATAGATATGACTTTGCTATTCAGGTTTCAAAAATTGCGTCTTATCAAAAAAGATTTCATAATAAATACAATTACCCAATAATTAGCACTCCTAAATATATTAATAAAAGAAAAATTCCAGAAAGTGCTTTGATCTTATCTATAATTAGACAAGAAAGTGAATTTGATTTAGAAGCTAATAGTCACGCTGGTGCAAAAGGATTAATGCAATTGATGCCCTACACAGCAAAATTAGTTTCAAAACAAGCCAAACTTCCTTATTCAAAATCAAGGTTAACCACTGATCCAGAATATAATATTAATTTAGGCTCACATTATATTGCAGGTTTAATTCTCCAATATGATGGTGCCTACCCTTTTGCAGTCGCTGCGTATAATGCTGGACCCAACAGAGTTAAATATTGGAAAAAAATAAATAAAGATCCACAAAAAAAACAAGTTGATTATGTTGATTGGGTTGAATTAATAAAATTTAGAGAAACAAGAAATTACGTACAGCGTGTAATGGAAAATTATAATGTCTATAGATATATTTTGGAACAACGACCTGTACCTATGAAAAACTTTTTTAAAGATCAGCCTCTGTTTTAGTGGCGGAAGAGGAGGGATTCGAACCCTCGGTACAAGTTTCCTCGCACGGTCATTTAGCAAACGACTGGTTTAAGCCTCTCACCCACTCTTCCGTATGACATTGTGTATTAAGCGATTGTATTGAAAATTCAATATATATAAAGTAATTATTCAATTATTATGAGAAATAAGTACTCAGTATTTTCGTTAATCAAAAATGCTCTTTCATATCATGAAAATTGGCAAAGAGCGTGGAAAGATCCTGCTCCTAAAAAAGAGTACGATGCAGTTATTGTTGGTGGTGGTGGCCATGGATTAGCTACAGCCTACTATTTAGCAAAAAAACACAACATGAATAACATTGCCGTAGTTGAGAAAGGTTGGATTGGTGGTGGAAATACAGGACGTAATACTACAATTATTAGATCAAATTATTTATGGGACGCAAGTGCAGGATTGTATGATCATGCATTAAAAATTTGGGAAGGTTTATCTCAAGAACTAAACTATAATGTAATGTTTAGTCAAAGAGGTGTAATGAACCTTGCACATAATTTGCAAGATGTTAGAGATTTAAAAAGACGAACACATGCTAATAGACTAAATGGAATTGACGCAGTCTACTTGAGCACAGAAGAAGTTAAAAAATTTTGTCCAATTATAAATACATCACCAGATATTAGATACCCTGTTTTAGGAGGAACTCTACAGCGTAGAGCTGGTACAGCAAGACACGATGCTGTTGCATGGGGATATGCTAGAGGAGCTGATGCAATGGGTGTTGATATTATTCAAAATTGTGAAGTTAAAGGAATAAAAAGAAATGGAGATAGTGTTGAAGGAATAGAAACAACGAAAGGATTTATAAAAACTAAGAAAGTTGGTGTAGTTGCAGCTGGTCATTCTAGTGTAATAGCTAATATGGCTGGTCTAAGACTTCCCCTAGAAAGTAAACCTTTACAGGCTTTGGTTTCTGAACCTGTAAAACCAATTATTGATACAGTTGTAATGTCTAACGCAGTGCATGCTTATGTCAGTCAATCTGACAAAGGAGAGTTGGTGATTGGTGCTGGAACGGATGATTATATTTCTTATACTCAAAAAGGTAGTCATCAAATAGTTGAAGGAACATTAAATGCAATTTTAGAATTATATCCAATTTTCAGTAGAATGAGAATGTTAAGACAATGGGGAGGAATAGTAGATATTTGTCCTGACGCTAGTCCAATTTTAAGTAAAACTTCAATTAAAGGATTATACTTTAACTGTGGTTGGGGTACTGGAGGATTTAAAGCAACTCCTGGATCTGGAGATTTATTTGCTCATACTATTGCAAACGATGAACCTCACAAACTTAATGCTGCATTTAATTTAAATAGATTTGTAAGCGGCGACCTTGTTGATGAACATGGTGCTGCAGCGGTTGCTCATTAATGTTTTTAATAAACTGTCCATACTGTGGAGAAAGAGATCAGCAAGAATTTAAGGCTGGTGGTGAAGCTCATATCGAAAGACCTAAACAACCAACAGAATTAAGTGATGATGAGTGGGCGGAATATTTATTTATGAGAAAAAATATTAAAGGTGTTCAATTTGAAAGATGGAACCATGCACATGGTTGTCGTAAATGGTTTAATATGGTTAGAGACACTTCTAACGATGAAATAAAGGCAATTTATAAAATGGGTGAAAAACCACCTTCTCAATAAAATGACTAAAAACTTAAGAGTAAAATCGAGTGAGTACATTGATGAAACTAATAGAATTTCCTTTAAATTTAATGGCAAAACTTACCATGGATTTAAAGGCGATACTTTAGCATCAGCATTACTTGCAAACGATGTTCATTTAGTTGGAAGAAGTTTTAAATATCACAGACCAAGAGGAATTATGACGTCTGGTTCTGAAGAACCAAATGCTATAGTTCAAGTTAACCCTGGTACCAATAGAACGGAACCCAATGTTAGAGCAACAGAGGTCGAGATTTATGAAGGTTTAGAGGCATCCAGTCAAAATTGTTGGCCAAGTGTTGAATTTGATATTGGTGGAATAAACAATTTTCTCTCCCCTTTTTTTCCAGCAGGTTTTTATTATAAAACATTTATGTGGCCTGCTAGTTTCTGGGAGAAATATGAATTTTTCATACGACACTCCGCTGGTTTAGGGAAATCACCAACAACAACTGATCCTGACATTTATGATCACCGTAATGTTCACTGTGATGTATTGGTTGTAGGTGCAGGTATATCAGGAATTATGGCAGCAAAAAATGCAGCTAAAAATAATTTTAAAACGTTGTTAGTTGAAGAAAAAAATGAACTTGGTGGATCAACTATTTATGAAAATAATGAATTTAACAAAATTGATAACAAAGCCCCTTCAGAGTGGTTAAAAAAAGAAATAGAGGAACTTAAAAATATTAAAAATCTTGAAATAAAAACTAGAACAAGTGTAGCTGCTTATCATCAATATAATTATCTTTTGGCTAGAGAAAATCTAACTGATCATTTAGAGGCAAAAGATAAAACAAATAAAATTAGACAAAGACTTCTTAAAATTAGAGCTAAGAAAGTTATTTTGGCCACAGGTGCTTTAGAAAGACCTTTGATATTTAATAATAATGATAGACCAGGAATAATGCTTTCATCTGCAATAAAAAAATACAGTGAATTTTATGGTGTTGCGTGTGGTAGTAAAAATGTCTTTTTTACTAATAATGATAGTGCCTACGAAAGTGCTATTTCACTTTACAATAAGGGTATCAATGTTGAAGCAATAATTGATATTAGAGAACAATCCGAAAGTAAAATTGTTAAAAAAGTAAAAGAAGCAGGTATTAAAATTTACTGGTCACACTCAATTGTTGATACAACTGGTTATAAAAGACTAAATAGTATTTCAATAATGAAACTATCTAATGATGGTACTTCAGTTACTGGAAGTAAAATATCTATTTCGTGTGATTGCTTAGGAGTTGCTGGTGGCTGGACACCTGCTGTACATTTATATACACAATCAGGAAGCAAACTTAAATTTGATGAAGAAAAAAAAGTTTTCTTACCAAATCAGAATACATCTGAACAAATAAGTGTAGGATCTTGTGGTGGAGATTTTAAAATTGATGAAATCATTAAAAATCTAAATAAAAAACTCAAAGATACTCTTAATATTAATGAAACAGATTTAGATAGTATTAAAGTTGAGATTGATCAGGAAAATTCAAAAAGAAATATTTGGTTACTACCTTCCGATAAACCTTTAGGCAAAACTAAACCATTTGTAGATTATCAAAATGATGCAACGGCTAAAGATATTAAATTAGCATTAAGAGAAGGTTTTAGATCTATTGAGCATGTTAAAAGATACACGACTACCGGTATGGGAACTGATCAAGGTAAACTAGGAAATATGCATGCATTAGGAATAATTGCAGATACAGCCGGTGTTAAAATGGGTGAATTAGGAACTACTACTTTTAGACCTCCTTACACACCATTAACATTTGGAACTATTGTAGGTCGAAATGTAGGAAAGTTTTTTGATATTTTTAGAAGAACGCCAATGAATGATTGGCATGTTGAAAATAAAGCCGAATTTGAAAATGTTGGTCAATGGAAGAGAGCCTGGTACTACCCTATTAACGGAGAAACTATGCATCAAGCAGTACAAAGAGAAAGTAAAGCTGCTAGAGAAAGTGCTGGTATATTAGATGCCTCTACTCTTGGTAAAATTGATATTCAAGGAAGTGATGCTTCTGAATTCTTAAATAGAGTTTATACAAATGCTTGGTCAAAATTAGCTATAGGAAAATGTAGATATGGGCTAATGCTAAATGAAGATGGTATGGTTTATGATGATGGAGTTACAACAAGATTAGGTGAAAATCATTACATCATGACCACAACAACTGGTGGAGCTGCAAATGTTTTAGGTAAACTTGAAGACTATCTTCAAACAGAATGGCCTGAGCTTGATGTGTATTTAACTTCTGTAACAGATCATTATGCTACAGCGAGTTTATGTGGACCTAATAGTAAAAAAATTCTTAAAAAAATAATTCCTGATTTAGATTTATCAGATGAAAATTTTCCTCACATGTCATTCAAAGAAGTAAATATTGGAAGCATTCAGTGCAGAATAATGAGGATTAGTTTTACTGGTGAACATAGCTACGAAATCAATGTTCAAGCAAGTTATGGTAAAGATTTATGGGAAAAGTGTATAGAGGCAGGTCAAGAGTTTAACATTACTCCTTATGGAACTGAGACAATGCACTTATTAAGGGCAGAAAAAGGTTTTATCATTGTTGGTCAAGATACTGACGGAACAATGACCCCTATCGATCTTCAAATGGATTGGATAGTTAGTAAGAAGAAATACGATTTCATAGGAAAAAGATCTCTTTATAGATCTGACACAATGAGAGAAGATAGAAAGCAATTAGTAGGTTTATTAACTGATGATCCAAATATTGTTTTAGAAGAAGGAGCACAAATAGTTTCTGAGTTAAATCAAAGTCCAATTGAAATGCTTGGACATGTAACTTCAAGTTATTTCAGTCCAAACCTAAAGAAATCAATAGCACTTGCGGTAGTTAGAGGTGGAAAAGATATGATGGGAAAAAAACTTTTTGTGCCCATGGAAAATAAAAATATTAATGTCACTGTTGCGAATCCAGTATTTTATGATGAGAAAAATGAGAGGTTAAATGCTTAACTATAATTCAGTTATTAAAAATGAAATTAATCAAGAAAGTATTTCTGTAAAGGAAATCTCTCCAGTAATAAAAATTAATTTGAGAGGTAAAAAAAGAGAATTTTTAACAAATGTTGGTAAAAATCTTAATATGATCTTACCTACAGAAGCAAACACTTCAACAACGAGTGATAAATTAACAGCAATATGGCTTAGTCCAGACGAATGGATGATAATCTCAAATGAGCTGGCAAGTAAAGACACTAATAAATCCGATCTATATGAAATGTTATTTAATAGTATTTCAAAAACAAATTTAGGTGCTGTTATAGATGTAACAGATCAATTTGTTCAATTAGAACTTAAAGGTGAAAATGTCTATGAAATCTTTTCAGCAGGATCTCCCTTTAATTTTAATGAATTTAAAGAAAAAAAAGGATCAACAGCTCAGACTGTTTTAAATCATATAGATGTAATTCTGCACCATAAAGATGAAAATATTTTAAATCTGTTTGTTAGAAGATCTTTTGCTGAACATCTTTGTTCTTGGATTGAAGACTGTGCATCAAGATTATAAACTTATTTTTTTCTTCTAAAGTCCCATGGCATTTCAAATTTACCTTGCCAAAGGCCTTTTTTTTCATTTTTAGCATTAATTTCGTTTGATATATATTTTTTTGAGTATTTTCTATAAGCTACTGCATAACCGTTTGAAACTAGCCAAGAATTCAAGTTTAAATTTCTTTTATAACATTCTCCAATAAATCTTTTGTATCTATCAACATCCAAAATTTTACAAGTTATTACTTTGTTATTTATTTTTTTTTGTAATTTTTGAGTTGAAATTTTTCCACATGGATAATCTTTAGTAAAAGTAAAAAAAATTATTGTTAGATATGGTTTTTTACACATTTGCTTAAATTCAGGTGCATCAATTCCATGCAATCTTATCTTTTTTGAATTTATTTTAATTGTATCACCATCAATAATTTGAGCATTTCCAGAAATTTCTTTAATCTCTTCGGACCTAACATCGTTATATGTGAGAATAAAAAAAATCGAACAAATTATAATTAAAATTATCGCTTTTCTTTTTGTAAAAAACATACTTAAAAAATATTAAATATTAGCTAATTTATGTTTAATATAATATTTGACATAAAAAAGTAACATCAATGATATCAACCATTGAAAGATGGCCCAAATATAAAAAAAAGTTTTAAAATCTGCATTTAAATACTTTGCAATGTAAAAGGATAAAACTGGTACTATAACATTTCTGGCAATATTATTAACCATGGCTTTTTCAGATTTTTTTAAAGCCATAAAAAATCCATTTGATAAGAAAAATATTGGATAAGCAGGTAAAATAAATGCTGAAATCTTAAGGTACATCGAGCCATACATAATTACCTCTGGGTTTGAAGAAAAGAATTTAGGAACAATGTCAGCACTTATAAAAATAACTACACCAGCGATTAACATTATAAATAGACCGTATTTTATTGAGGTAAAATAGGATTGCTCCACTCTATCGTAATATTTTGCACCAATATTTTGCGCTATTATAGAAATTATTGCTGTATTGATTCCTAATATTGGTAACAGAACTACTTGCTCAATTCTTGTGGCAGATCCATACCCTGCTACAGCATACTCACCAAATAACCCAACATATGTAAAAACGATTGTTGCAGCAATAGAATACCCTAATATTGCAATTGTAATTGGCATTGATTGAAAAAAAATATTTTTTAAGAAAAAAAATTTAGCTTTGAAATGGTCTAAAGTTATTTGTTTAATTCTTTGATTATTCAATATTTTTATCAAAATAACCAACAAAGATACAAATTGAGCAATTAAAGTTGCTATCCCAATACCAGTTATTCCTAATGGTGGTATAAATAAAAAACCAAATATAAAAATTGGATTTAAAATAATGTTTAAGAAAAAAGAAAATATTAGAACATTTCTGTAAGTTTTAGTATCTCCTTCTGCGTGTAAGAATGAATTTAATGCTACTACTAAAATAAATAATATCGTACCTAAAAAAATTACATTTATATATTCAAGTCCAAGAATTGTTACTTCTTGAGAGGAATTCATTAATAAGAATATCTTTTCACCAAAAGCAAATCCTAAAATAGATACAACTATTGAGATTATAATCGAATAAATGATTACATTTCCAAAATAACTTAAAACATTTTTTTCGTTTTTTTCTCCTATACTACTGCCAATCAATGATGTTCCTGCTACGGTAACTCCAATGGATGTCGCAATAATCAAAAAATATATCGGAAAAGACTTGCTCAAAGCTGATAAGGCTTCTGGCGAAATTTTTCCTGCATAAAAAGTATCTACGATTGTATAAAGTGTTTGGAATAAGGTTCCTACACTTGCTGGTACAGCAAGTTTTCTTACTAACAACGAAACTTCATCTTTTAATAAATTCATTAATTTAAGATTTGTTAATACTCTTTTTGGAAGATATGTCTTTTTCCTGCTTCTTTAGCAAGATTAATTTGTTTTTGTCTCATCCTAAATCTTGATTTTTGATGATCTGTTAGATTGTCGTGACAATTTGGACATGAAACACCCTCTTCATATTTTTTTGATTTTTTGTCCTTACGAGATACAGGTTTCCTACAACCGCTACACATTGAGTAAGAACCAACTTTTAGACCATGTTTTAAACTAATCCTGTTATCAAAAACAAAGCATTCGCCTTTCCATAAACTTTTTTTCTTATTTGTTTTTTTAAGATAATTTAAAATTCCACCATTTAACTGATAAATGTTATTAAACCCTTTATTCTCCAAATAAACAGATGCCTTTTCACAACGAATTCCACCAGTACAAAACATGGCAATAGGTTGATTTTTTTTTAATTTTTTTAGATATTTTGGAAAATCTCTAAAGTTATCAACATCAGGATTGATTGCTCCCTTAAATGTTCCAACATCGTACTCAAATGGTTTTCTCGCATCTATAAGAACAGTATCCTTTTCTTTAATCAGCTTATTCCATTTGATTGGATCTACATGGCTATCTTTTTTCTTTATTCTTTTATTTAAAGTTAAATTCATAGGAACAACTTCATTTTTAATTTTAACTTTAGGTTTGTGAAACGGTTGAAATAAACTTTTGGAGACATTACTGCTATTAAATTCTTTAAATTTAAGAGTTCTTTTTAAATTGTTAATTGTGAATTTAATGTCTGCAGCTTTTCCAGAGATAGTTCCATTTACTCCTTCTTTAGAGATAATTATCGTACCTCTAATGTTTTTCTTTTTTAAAGTTTCTAATAAAACTTTTTGATTTTTCTTTAGATAAGAAATTTTGACAAATTTATAAAAACCAACTACTTCAAACATTATAATTTTCTACAAACAGTCATACCATCACCAAGAGGAATTATTAACTTTTCAACCCTTGTATCCTTTGAGATATGACTATTAAACTCTTTAATATTTATAGTAAATTTATCAGTGTTGTTTTCATTCACAACTTCTCCATACCATAAAACATTATCAATGATTATTAGACCATTTTTGTTCAATAATTGTAAAGAACGTTCATAGTATTCAATGTAATTCATTTTATCAGCATCAATAAAGACTAAATCAAACTTTTCATTTTTAATCTCATCTAAACTTTCTAAAGCAGGTTTAATTAATGTTTTTATTTTATGCTCTTGATTAGCTTTTTTAAAAAAATCTATTGCAACTTTATTAGTTTCTTCATTTTTATCTAAAGCAATTATTTTGCCATCATCTGATAACGCCAAAGCCATAGATAACGTACTTAATCCTGTAAATGTACCTATCTCTAAAATTTTTTTGATATTTGAAATTTTTATAATTAAATGCAGAAATTGACTTTGTGAAATTGAGATTTGCATTCTTTTGATGTCACCAAGAGAAGTGTTGTAATCAATTATTTCTTTTTGAACTGGATGTAAATTAAATCCATGACTTAAAATATAGTCTTGGAGTTCTTTAGTTATATTTAGGTCTGAACCCATAAATTCTAAAGTTTTTTCTTTAAAATCTCATTAACTAATTGAGGATTTGCTTTTCCACCAGAAACTTTCATTACTTGACCTACAAAGAAACCAAATAATTTAACTTTACCTGATTTATATTCGGTAGCTTTGTCTCTGTTATCATCAATAACCTTATCTATTAGTGCCTCAAGTGCTTTTGGATCACTCTCTTGTTTTAAACCTTTTTCTTCAACAATTTTCGTAGGATCTTTATCTCCTTCCATCATTTGTTCAAAAACTGTTTTTGCAATTTTTCCAGAAATTGTTCCATCTTTAATTAAATTAATTAATTTTGATAAGTTGCCTGCGCTTATAGGGCTTTCTGTTATTTCTAAATTTTTTTCATTTAAGGCTGCAAATAATTCTCCAATTATCCAATTTGTTGCAAGTTTTACGTCCGATTTCTTAATTACATTTTCAAAGTAATTTGATGTTTCAATATCAGAAACTAAAATATTTGCTTCGTAAGGTGATAGTTTGAATTTTTCTATAAATCTTTTTTTCTTTTCATCTGGTAGCTCTGGAATTTCTGATTTTAATTTTTCAATAAAATCATCTGAAACTTCTAATGGCAATAAGTCTGGATCTGGAAAATATCTATAATCATGAGCATCCTCTTTTGATCTCATTGATCTAGTTTCATTCTTTTTAGTATCAAAAAGTCTTGTTTCTTGATCAATTGTTTGACCATCCTCAATTAAATCAACTTGTCTATTAGCTTCGTATTCAATTGCCATCTGCATGAACTTTATTGAGTTAACATTTTTGATCTCACATCGGGTTCCAAAATCTTTTGAACCTTTTTTTCTAACAGATACATTTACATCAGCCCTCAAAGATCCTTCCTGCATGTTTCCATCACAGGTGCCTAAATATCTCATTATAGATCTTAATTTTTTAATATACGCATTTACTTCATCTGGAGATCTTAGGTCGGGTTTGCTTACAATTTCCATTAAAGCCACACCTGATCTATTTAAATCTACAAAAGTATTTTTAGGATCTAGATCATGAATACTTTTACCCGCATCTTGCTCCAGGTGTAATCTTTCTATACCTACCTCTTTTTGACCATCTGGCATATCAAGTATTACTTTGCCCTCACCTACAATTGGATCTTTGAATTGTGAGATTTGATACCCCTGAGGTAAGTCAGCATAAAAATAATTTTTTCTATCAAAGACAGATCTCTTATTGATTTTAGCTTTTAAACCAATTCCTGTTTTGATGGCTTGTTTTACACAATACTCGTTTATTACTGGCAACATTCCTGGAAACGCTGCATCAACTAAACTTACTTGAGTATTTGGCTCAGCTCCAAATTTGGTCGCTGATGTTGAGAATAACTTTGACTCCGATGTAACTTGTGCATGAACTTCTAAACCAATAACAACTTCATATTGATTATCATGTCTATTAATTAGATATTCAGATTTGTTATTACTCACTTAATCCACCAATCAGTAATATTGTTTTTAAAATCAATTTTTTCTTCCATAGCATATGCAATGTTTAAAATATTCTGTTCATCAAAAGCTTTACCAATTATCTGTAATCCTAATGGATACCCTTTAGCATCATGACCTGCGGGTATAGAAATTCCAGGTAAACCTGCTAAATTTACAGGAACAGTAAAAATATCATTTAAATACATTGAAACCGGATCATTTGTTTTTTCACCAATTTTAAACGCAGAACTTGGGGTAGATGGCGTTAGAATTGCATCAACTTTTTTATAAGCATCGTCAAAATCATTTTTAATAAGTTTTCTTACCTTTTGTGCTTTAAGATAATAAGCATCATAATATCCTGAAGATAAAACATAAGTTCCAATCATTATTCTTCTTTGAACCTCAGCACCAAATCCTTCAGATCTAGTTTTTTCATACATATCAATAAGATTTTCTCCTTCAGCTCTAAAACCGTATTTAACACCGTCGTATCTAGCCAAATTAGATGATGCCTCTGCTGGTGCTACTATGTAATAAGTTGGTAGTGCATAATTAGTATGAGGTAGAGATATATCGATAATCTCAGCACCACAATCTTTTGCGTATTCAATACCTTTTGTCCATAGGTCTTCTATTTCTTTAGGCATGCCATCTACTCTATATTCTTTAGGTATTCCTATTTTTTTACCTTTAATATCTTTTGTTAATTCTTTGCTGTACTTGTTTCTTTTAAAATCTATTGAAGTAGAATCTTTTTCATCATAAGTGCTAATAACTTCCTGTAACAATGCACAATCTTTAACATTTTGTGCCATTGGACCAGCTTGATCTAGGGATGATGCAAATGCTACAATTCCGTATCTAGAGCAACTACCATAAGTAGGTTTTAATCCGACAGTTCCAGTAAATGAAGCAGGCTGTCTTATAGATCCACCTGTATCTGTTCCAATAGTTATTGGTGTTAATTGAGCTGCTACAGCAGAAGATGATCCACCAGAGGATCCTCCTGGAACTAAATTTTTATCAATTGGGTTTTGTACATTACCAAAAAAACTAGTTTCATTAGATGAACCCATTGCAAATTCATCACAATTTAATTTACCCATTAGGATAGCTCCTTCATTCCAAATGTTTTGTGTGACTGTTGACTCGTATGTTGGAACAAAGTTATTTAAAATCTTACTACCTGCCGTAGTCCTTAAATCTCTTGTACAAAATAAATCTTTTACAGCCATTGGAATACCAGGTAATTTCAGATCAAGATTAGGTTTTTCATCAAATTTTTTTGCTTTATTTAAAGCATTTGCATAATCTTCAGTTATATATGCATTTAATTCTTTTGATTTTTCTGATCTTTCAACAAATGCTTTAGTAACTTCACTTGAAGAAAGTTTTTTACTTTTTATATTTTCTACTAACTCAGATAATGCTTGTTTAGTTATATCTGACATTATTCAATTACCTTCGGTACTACGAAATAATCTTCATTTTCCTTAGGAGAATTTTTTATTACTTGATCTCTTAAGTTTTTGCTTTTTACTTCATCTGATCTTAGTTTTAGAGTTGTTTCAGCAATAGAAGTTAATGGTTCAACATTGTCAGTTTTTAATTCGTTAAGTTTTTCAATAAAATCGAAAATTGAATTTAAATCTCCCGCAAGTTTCTCTGCTTTTTTCTCATCTACAGAAATTCTTGATAGTTTAGATATATGCTTTATTGTTTTAAGATCGATGCTCATATGGTATTTAAATATGTCGCAAACTATCACTTAAGTTTAAAATATACAATATGATCACTATTGAAGAATTCAAAAAAAAACAGTCTGAAACCTCAAGATTGATTGGTTTAGATCTTGGTTCAAAAAGAATCGGTGTATCAATTTGTGATGAAAAACAGTCAATAGCCACACCTTTTAAAACGATCAATAAAACAAATAATGATGATTTAATCAACGAATTAAAAAAAATAATAAACGAAAATAATATTAAAGGAATTATCGTTGGATATCCAATTAACATGGATGGTTCATTAGGTCCCTCTGCACAATCAGTAAGTGATGTATCTAAAAATATAGACCAAAATGTTGATGTAGATGTTTGTTTATGGGATGAAAGACTTTCAACTGTTGGCGCATTTAATCTATCCAGTCAGCTTGATGTTAATGTTTCTAAGCGTGAAAAAAACATAGATCAAAATGCAGCTGCATTTATTCTTCAAGGAGCTATAGATTATTTAAATAATTAATCCTTGCCATTTAGGGGCTTTATAGCTATAGAGTTAATTTTAATGGCAATTAAAACCAATAAAGCTATTAAAATCTCAAAAAAACATCTATTAGGTATCCAAGATTTATCAGTTAATGATATTAATTATATCCTGGATGAGTCAGAAACTTTCATAAAATTAAACCAAAGTAAGAATAAAAAAATTGACGTTTTAAGAGGCAAAACACAAATAAACTTATTCTTTGAACCATCAACTAGAACACAAAGCTCATTTGAACTTGCTGGAAAAAGACTTGGTGCAGATGTTATGTCAATGAATATGGGTAACTCAGCTATTAAAAAAGGTGAAACTTTGATTGATACAGCCATGACCTTAAATGCTATGCATCCTGATATAATTGTGATCAGACATCAAGACTCTGGCGCTTGTAATCTGTTATCTCAAAAAGTAAATTGTGTCGTTCTAAACGCTGGTGATGGCAGACGTGAGCATCCTACTCAAGCGTTATTAGATGCATTAACAATTAGAAATCGAAAAAAAAAAATTCAAGGATTAAAAATAGCTATATGCGGAGACATACTTCACTCTAGAGTTGCTAGATCAAATATTTATCTACTTACAATGTTAGGAGCAGAGGTAAATATAGTTGCACCATCTAATCTTATGCCAAAAGAAATTGAAAAATTTGGTGTAAACACTTTTACTGATATGAAAAAAGGTCTCAAAGATTGTGATATTGTAATGATGCTTAGATTGCAAAATGAAAGAATGACAAGCTCATATCTTTCTTCAAACAGAGAGTACTATGAATATTATGGATTAACACCAGACAAACTTGATCATGCTAAATCGGATGCTTTAATTATGCATCCTGGTCCAATGAATAGAGGAATTGAAATTGATACAAGATTAGCTGACGACATAAACAAGAGTGTAATTAAAGAACAAGTTGAATTAGGTGTTGCTGTAAGAATGGCATGTTTAAAAATATTTTGTGAATAAATGAAAAAACAATACTTTATAAATGCAAACATTATAGATCCTTATAACTCTATAAATGAAAATGGTGGATTGATAATTGGAGAAGATGGAAAGATAGAAGCAATAGGAAAAAAAG
Organism: uncultured Pelagibacteraceae bacterium; assembly: GCA_902591695.1. Lineage (GTDB taxonomy): Bacteria > Pseudomonadota > Alphaproteobacteria > Pelagibacterales > Pelagibacteraceae > Pelagibacter. The sequence goes on from CACJBQ010000004.1 coordinate 26,570, forward strand.
TAAATACAAACAATTTACCAACTAGAGAAAAACCTACAGACTTAAAGGGTAAATATATATTTCCTGGTATAGTAGATATGAGAGTTTTTGTAGGCGAGCCAGGATATGAATATAAAGAAAATTTTAGGACTTTAAGTAATGCAGCATTGTCTGGTGGAGTAACTTCTGTTGTAACCATGCCTAATACAGATCCAATTATAGATAATGTATCAATTGTAGATTTTTTAAAAAGAAGAGGACGTGATAAGTCTAAAATAAATATCTTTCCTTGCGCTTCATTAACACAAAACACTGATGGCACCAATATGACTGAATTTGGGTTACTAGCTAAAAAAGGTATTATTGCTTTTACTGACGGAGTAAAAACAATTCAAAATACTAGACTTATGTCTAGAATTATGAATTCAGCTAAAGATTTGGGATGTCTTATAATGCAACATGCTGAAGATTACGATTTAGCTAAAAATGGAATGATTAATTCTGGCATTATTGCAACAAAACTAGGCTTGTCAAGTATACCAGATATTGCTGAAAGAATTATAATTGAAAGAGATCTTACTCTCTTAGAAAAAACTAAATGTCGATATCATATATCTCAACTATCAGCTGGAAAATCTGTAGATATAATTAAGGAACGTAAACAAAATGTTAAATTTACTTGCGGTGTATCAATAAATAATCTCTCATTAAATGAAAATGATATTGGAGATTTTAGAACATTTTTAAAATTATCACCTCCACTGAGAAGAGAGGAAGATCGAGAAGCTTTAGTTCAAGGATTAAAAGATAAAACTATTGATGTAATTGTTTCTGACCATAAACCTGAGGATGAAGAATCAAAAAGATTAACTTTTGCTCAAGCTGCAACTGGTGCATCTGGTATTGAAACATTATTGTCTTTAAGTTTAGAATTATTTCATAACGGATCTGTAAAACTTGAAACTATCATCCAAGCATTAACATCCAACCCAGCAAAAATATTAAATATAAATAAAGGAAACCTGTCTATTGGAAATGATGCAGATTTTTGTATAGTGGATATCAATAAACCATGGATTGTAAAAAAAGAAAATTTAATCTCTAAATCTAAAAATACTTCAATTGAAGATAAGAAACTTCAAGGGAAAGTAACCAATACATTTGTAAAAGGTATAGAATTATTTAAAATATAAAAAATGGAACTTTTTATAATAGGTATAATCTCATACCTGATGGGATCAATTCCTTTTGGATTAATTTTAACTAAAATATTTTTAAAAAAAGATATTAGAGAGATAGGCTCTGGTAATATTGGTGCAACAAATGCTCTAAGAACTGGTAATAAACTAATTGGATATTCGACACTAATACTTGATGTATTAAAAGCAGTAATACCTGTTCTATACGTAAAAATTAATTTCACTGATGCAGTATATATATCAGCTTTATGTGCTTTTATAGGTCATGTGTTTCCTGTTTGGTTAAAATTTAAAGGTGGGAAAGGTGTAGCTACATATGTTGGGATACTTTTTTCTTTAAATATTATTTTTGGTTTAGTATTTGGTATTTGTTGGTTAATAATTTTTTTTATTTCTAAATATTCATCTTTAGCTTCCTTGATAGGATCACTTTCTATACCAGTTTATATTTTAATTTTGGAGGGTTTAGAAAATGTATTTTTTTACTTAATAATGTTTATTTTAATATTTTTTACCCACAGAGAAAATATTAAACGCCTGAAAAATAAAGAAGAAACTAAGACAAAAATTTATTAATTTGACTATCAAACTCTTTTGAGTAGTTTGTTATTTTATGAATCTAGTCATAGTTGAAAGCCCTGCTAAAGCAAAAACAATTAATAAATATTTAGGTGATAACTATACCGTTTTAGCTAGCTATGGTCATATTAGAGATCTTCCTTCAAAAAATGGATCAGTTGATCCTGATCAAAATTTTAAAATGGAATGGGAAGTTGATAGCTTTTCAAAAAAATATTTAAAAGAAATTGCTGATGCTGCAAAAGATTCTTCAAAAATAATTCTTGCTACTGACCCAGATCGTGAAGGTGAAGCAATAGCATGGCATGTAAAAGAATATTTAGATGAAAAAAAACTTTTAAAAGATAAAGAAATTGAACGTGTGGTATTTAATGAAATAACAAAAAAAGCTGTCACACATGGTATTGAAAATCCAAGACAGATAGAGCCTCTATTAGTTGATGCATACATGGCTAGAAGAGCATTAGATTATTTGGTGGGATTTAATATATCACCAATACTTTGGACTAAATTACCTGGTTCAAAATCAGCAGGTAGAGTTCAATCTGTTGCACTAAAATTGATTACTGAAAGAGAACATGAAATTGAATTATTTAAACCTGAAGAGTTTTGGACATTAAGTATTAATTTTCTGGATAAAAACAAAAGTAAAATTACAGCAAGTATTTCTCAACACGATGGAAAAAAAATTGAAAAATTCTCATTTAAAAATAAAGAGGAAATTGAAAAAGCAATTTCTAATATTAAAACCAAAAAATTTAACATAACTGACATTTCCTCAAAAGTTGTTAGCAGAAATCCCTCAGGACCATTTACTACTTCAACACTTCAGCAAATTGCTTCTAGTAGATTGGGTTTTGGTGCATCAAGAACAATGCAAATAGCACAAAAACTTTATCAAGGAATAGAAATTGAGGGAGATACAGTTGGATTAATTACTTATATGAGAACGGATGGAACTAATTTATCAGCTGATGCTGTATCTGATTTTAGAAATTTTATTAAAAAAGAATATGGTAACGAATACTTGCCAGAAAATCCAAATAATTACTCAGGAAAAAAAGCAAAAAATGCTCAGGAAGCGCATGAAGCAATAAGACCAACTGATATTAATAGAAATCCAGATTCTGTTAAAAAGTATTTAAGTTCTGACCAGCAAAAATTATATTCTTTAATTTGGTCTAGAGCTCTATCATCTCAAATGGAAACAGCAAAATTTGATAGAAATACTATAACAATTGAGTCTGAAGACGGTAAAACTATATGTAAATCAAGCGGATCGGTTTTGAAATTTGATGGATTTTTAAAAGTTTATTCAAATCAAAGCAAAGATGATGATGAACAAATTTTACCTGAAATGTCAAAAGGACCAATTAATATAGAGGCTCTTATTGATGAACAACATTTTACCCAACCTCCCCCACGTTACTCTGAGGCAAGTTTGGTTAAAAAATTAGAGGAGTTAGGAATTGGTAGACCTTCAACTTATGCAAGTATAATTTCAACAATAGCAAATAGAGGTTACGCAGAAATAGTTAATAAAAGATTTTTTCCAACCGACAGAGGTAAATTAATTTCTGCGTTTTTAGAAAAACTATTTTCAAAGTATGTTGATTATAACTTCACAGCTGGACTAGAGGATCAGTTAGATGAAATAACGTCTGGAAAAGAAAGTTGGTTAAAAGTTCTAGAGATGTTTTGGAAAGACTTTAATAGCAATGTTTCAGAAGTAAAAGAAAAAAGGACCAGAGAAGTTTTAGATCTTTTAAATGAAAGTTTGGGAGCATTAATATTTGACACTGATAAAGAAGGAAAGATAGTTAGAAAATGTCAGTTGTGCGATACTGGTTCACTCAGTTTAAAAAATAGTTTTAGAGGAGGTGCTTTTATTGGATGTTCAAACTATCCAGAATGTAAATTTACAAGACCACTATCAAAAGCTAAAGCAGCTGCTCAGTCACAATTGGCAGAACCAAAATTTCTTGGAAAACACGAAAATGGAAATGATATTTTTCTTAAAAATGGAAGATTTGGTCCTTATCTTCAGTATGAGAAAGTTCTTGAGGAGAATATTGAAGAAGAAAAACCTAAAAAAAGAAAAAAAACCAAGAAAAAAAAACCTGAGGTTAATGAACAATTAAAAAATATATCTATACCAAAAGGGATTGAATTAGAAAGTATTGACATAGATAAAGCAAAATTTTTATGTTCGTTACCTAAATCATTGGGTGTTAATCCAGAAAATCAAAAAGAAATCACCTTAAACACAGGTAGATTTGGACCATATTTAAAATGTGAAAATAAATCAGCTAGATTAGAAAATGTAGATGAAATTTTTTCTATAGGTTTAAATAGAGCTATTACATTAATAGCTGAAGCAAAACCTGGACGAATGTCGTCATCAATCATAAAAGATTTGGGAGAACATCCTGAAGATAAAAAACCAATTCGAATCATGAAAGGTCAATATGGGCCTTATATTAAATACAAATCTCTGAATGCCACAATTCCAGAAGAAAAAGACCCGGTAGAATTAACAATGGAAGAGGCTCTTATACTGATTGAGAAAAGAAGAGAGTACGATAAGAATAAAAAATCTAAAAAAAAGAAAAAATGAAAATAATTAAAGTCATAATTTCAGTTTTGTTTATTACTTTGTTTAGTTTGACATATTCATCTGCTGAGGATTGTTCAAAATATGACAAATTAAGTAAAGATTACGCAAAATGTACATCTGACAAATTAAAAAAAGAAACTTCCCAAAAAGCTGAGGAAATAAAATCTAAAACAGCAAAAAAGATAGAAGAAGGTAAAAAAAAATTAAAGAATTTTAATTTTAAAGATAAACTAAAAAAATTTAAAAATAGTAAAACACATAAAGAGTTTACTGAAAAATAAAATGGATTTTGAAAATAAAATTAAGGAATTAAAAATAAAACTGCCAGAAGCAAAACCACCTGTTGGTTCTTATGTTGCTACAAAAATTGTTGGTAATTTACTTTATATTTCAGGTCAGATTTCTATTACGGAAAATGGTGAATTAATAAAGGGAAAAGTTGGAAAAGATCTATCAGTTGATGAGGGATATAAAGCAGCTGAAAGATGTGGTTTAAGTATCATATCACAAGCAAAAGTAGCATGTAATGGGGATCTTTCTAAAGTTAAATCTTGCATAAAATTAACTGGTTTTGTTAATTCAACTGATAACTTTACAGACCAACCAAAAGTTATTAATGGTGCTTCAGATTTAATTGCTTCTGTTTTTGGTGATGCAGGAATGCATACTAGAGCTGCGGTAAGCACAAATAGCTTGCCTCTTGGTGTATCAGTTGAAGTTGATGCTATTTTTGAGTTGAACTAAATTATCTTCCAATACCGAAATATTCAAAACCTAGTTTTTTAATTTTATTTGGAGAATAAATATTTCTCATATCATAAATAATAAGTTTTTTATTTTTTGAAAATTTTTTGAAATTTATTGATTTAAAATCATTCCACTCAGTATGTATAATTACAATATCTGATCCTTTAATTGATTCCTTTATTGAATGAGAAAATTCAACATTTTTGAATTTTTTAAATTCTTTTTTTGATCCAGTTGGATCATAATATTTAATTTTAGCACCTTTTTTGGATAGAAAAGGTATTAATTTTAAGCTTGATGCGTCTCTCATGTCGTCTGTATTTGCTTTAAAAGTTACACCTAAAAAAGATACAACTTTATTCTTAATTTTGTTTTTTAAAATTAAATTTACTCTTTTTGATAACAAATCAGATCTTTTATAGTTAGATTTAATAACACTTTTTATAATTGATAGGTCAGTTTTAAATTTTTCAGCAGTAGAAACTATAGCTTTGGTATCTTTTGGGAAACACGATCCTCCGTAGGAAGGTCCGGCTCTTAAAAATCTACTACCAATTCTTTTATCAAGCCCAATACCAATTGAGATATCTTCAACATCAATACCTGTTTTTTCGCATAAATTTGCAATCTCATTTATAAAAGTAATTTTCGTTGCTAGAAAAGCATTTGAAGCATATTTAATCAATTCAGCAGCTCTTCTTTTTGTAGAAATAAATTTTGCACCCTTGGAAATTAATGGCGAATATAAATTTTTTAATATTCTTTGAGATTTACTATCATTAGATCCTACTACTATTCTGTCTGGATAGATAAAATCTCTAATAGCCTCACCTTCTCTTAAAAATTCTGGATTTGAGACTACTGAAAAATTTTTTTTTTTTACTTTTTTTAATATAATTTTTTCAAGTTCATCACCGGTGGTAACAGGTACTGTGGATTTGTTTATTATAATTTTAAATTTATTTATTGATTTTGATATTTCATTCCCTGCTGCATATACTTGACTTAAATCTGCACTATTGCCAATTTTTTTTGTTGGCGTCCCTACGCAGATAAATATGATATCTGATTTTCTTACAGAATCTTTTAAGTTTGTTGAGAAATTTAATCTTTTATTCTTATAATTTTTTAAAACCAACTCTTCTAGGCCAGGTTCATAAATTGGTATAATGCCATTTTTTAAATTATTAATTTTATTAATATCTTTATCAACACATATTACCTCATTACCTAAATCTGAAAAACAAACACCACTTACTAAACCAACATAACCAGTACCAATCATACATAATTTCATATCTTGCCTATTTCTTTTGACGAGTTGATATAGCCTCTCATTGTTCCACAATCAAGGTATTTACCTTCAAAATTATGAGCTACAAATTTTTCTTTATCATTTATTAATAGCTGTATTGCATCAGTAATATGAATCTCTTTACCTTTAACAGGTTTAAGAGATTTTATTTTTTTGAAAATTGTACGTGGTAATATATATCTTCCAATAACAGCATTGTTAGATGGAGCTTTTTTTACTGATGGTTTTTCAATAACACCATCTATAATATAATTTTTTTTATTTAATTTTTTATTTATTTTATATATTCCCCATCTTGAAACATTGTTTTTTTTTACTTTCATCGATGCCATAACTGAAGCTTGATATTTTTTATGAACCTTGATCATCGACTTAGAACAATTTTTTTTAATTATTAAATCATCTGGTAACAACATTAAAAAATATTTATTTTTAATAAATTTTTGTGTCTTAAGTACAGCATCACCTGTGCCTTTTGGAATATTTTGATATACAAACTTAATTTTATTTTTATATTTAAGTATCTTTTTATACTCATTAATTATTCTAGGATCTTTTTTTTTTTTAATAACATTTTTGTAAAACTGGTCACTATAAAAATATCTTTTGATCATTAATTTTTTAGAAGAGATAATAAATACAATCTCTTTGATACCTGCTTCAATACATTCATCAAGAATATATTCGATTCCAGGTCTTCCGTTTATTGGAAGAAGTTCTTTAGCAAAAACACTAGTTAAAGGTAACAACCTAGTTCCAAGTCCAGCTAAAGGAATAATTGCTTGTTTAATCATTTAAATGTTTTACTTATTAAATATTTTTATACAAATGAAAATTTTATTAAACAATTCAACATTATTTGAATCATTAAGGCCATTTAATGACCTGGGATTTGTTCCTACTATGGGTGGAATTCATAAAGGTCATTTATCGCTAATAAATAAATCAAATAAACTTTGTAAAAAAACAATTGTAAGTATTTTTGTTAATCCAAAACAATTTAATAACAAAAAAGATTTAAAATCCTATCCACGAAATATCAAGAATGATTTAAAAATTCTTAAAAAAAGCAAAAAAGTTGATTTTGTTTATCTTCCTAAATTTAAAGACATATACAAAGATAAAAAAAAATCGAAAAATGTATTACTTAAAAAAGATAAGATTTTATGTGCAAAATTTAGAAAAGGTCATTTTGAAGGTGTTTTAGATGTAATGAATAAATTAACTAAAATTATAAATCCTCAAAAGATATTTATGGGAGAAAAAGATTTTCAACAATTGTTTTTGGTAAAAAGACAATTAAAACGAATACATAAAACAAAGGTAATTCCTTGTAAAACAATTCGTGATAGGAATAATGTAGCACTTTCATCAAGAAACCTTCTTTTAAATAAATCTAATTTAATCATAGCAGCAAAAATTTATAAAAAACTAGTAGGTATTAAAAAAATAATTAAAAATAAGAAAAATATTTCAAGCTTTTTAAATCTTCAAAAAAAAGAATTAAAACATAATTATAATATCACAATTGATTATTTTGAACTAAGAAATATAAATAATTTAAAAATTTCAACTACAACAAAAAATTCAAGATTATTTATTGCTTATTATTTAAACAAAGTCAGATTAATTGATAACGTGTAATTTTATAAAAAATATGCTCCAACACCTAGAAATGAAACAAAACCAATTACATCTGTAATTGTTGTCACAAATACACTTGAAGCAATTGCTGGGTCAATATTCATTTTTTTTAAAGTAAAAGGAACTAGTATGCCAAATAATCCAGCTATTATCATTGTTAGTACCATTGATATTGCTATGATTAGTGAAAGGATGCTGTCTTGAAACCATATATGTACAATTAAAGCACTTATTGCTGCAAATATAATCCCATTTAAAATACCAATAGAAAATTCTTTAAATACATTAGATGAAAAATTATTTTGAGTTAAATCATTTGTAGCTATAGTTCTTACTGTAACTGCAAGTGTTTGCATTCCGGCATTTCCTCCCATTGAAGCTACAATAGGCATTAAGAAAGCTAATACTACCATTTGTTCAATGGTTGCTCCAAATAAACTAATGCACCATGTTGCTAAAAAGGCAGTAAATAAATTAAGTAAAAGCCAATTAAATCTTCTTTTTGTTTTTTTTACAACTCCATCAGTAATTTCTTCATCTCCTACCCCTGCTAATCTTAAAGCATCTTCCTCAGCTTCCTCTTTCAAGACTGTTAAAACATCATCGTTCATAATCATACCAACTAACTTATTGTTTTTGTCTACAACAGCGGCTGAATTCAAATTGTAATTTTCAAATAAGTTAGCAACTTCCTCTTTATCCATTTCAACAGGAATTAATAATTGAGATTCTGACATAATTGCTGCCATTTTAGTGTCTCGAGGTGTTGTCAAAACTCTTGATGAAGGAACAGTACCTATAGGTTTAAAATCCTCGTTGACAATAAAAATTTCTAAAAACTCTTCTGGCAAATCTTTATTTTCTCTTAAATAGTCAATTGTTTGACCAACAGACCAATTACTTGGTATAGCTGTAAATTCACGCTGCATAAGTCTAGCAGCAGTGTCCTCTGGATAGCTTAAGCTTTCTAATAAAGCAAATCTATCCTTTGGCGGTAAAGAACTAAGAATTGCATTTTTGTCCTCTTCAGGAACATTTTCTAATATAGATATTGCATCATCTGACTCTAAACCTTTTAGAATACTTACTATAGATTCTGAAGATAAATAGGTAATAATTTCTGATTGTATAGACTCATTTAATTCAACAAAAACATCAGGATCAATATTAAAATTATTTAATTTAATTAAACTTTCTCTATCACCATCACTAAGATGCTCAATAATATCTGCAGCATCAGCAGGGTGCATTTCATTAAATGAATTAGTAATAAATTGGGCGTCATTGTTAGCTATTTTGCTAGTAACAACTCTTATATATTCTTTATTAAACTCAAAATTTACTTTTTTATCTTTAGTTTTTTTAGTTAAAGACATAAATCTACCTATAATTTAGATTTGCACTATTAATACATAATAAAGATAATACAAATTATAAATGAACATAGAGATCAAAAAGTCAATAAAACCAGTAAATTATTTTGATGCTATTAACATACTAGAGTCAAGATTAAAGGATTTATATGAAAATAATGAGCAGCAATTAATTTGGACTTTGGAGCATAATGAAGTTTTCACTGCAGGAACTTCCTATAAAGAGAATGAGATTATTGATAAATCCATTAAAATATTAGAAACGAAAAGAGGTGGTAAAATTACTTACCATGGGCCAGGTCAATTAATTTGTTATTTTGTTTTAGATTTAAGGAAAAAAAAAGATATCAGGAAATTTATAACAATTATCGAAAAAACAATAATTCAAACTTTAAAATTTTATAAAATAGAAGCTTTTCCGGATAAAGATAATATCGGTATATGGTATAAATATAATAATGAGGTCAAAAAAATTGCTGCAATAGGTATCAGAGTTAGTAAATGGATTGCCTATCATGGTTTTGCAATAAATATAAATAATGATCTGGAAAATTACAAAAAAATCATACCATGTGGTATTTCAGATAAAGGAGTAACTAATTTAAAAAATATTTTAGATCAGGATTACTCAAATCTAAGTGATATATTAATTAAAAATTTTATTTCAAATTTGAAAATTTGAGTCTTTTAGATTTTAAAAGTTTTTTAAAATAATCAGGTAATAATGCTGAATAAGTATATTTTGTGTCATTAATTTTAAATTTAATTTGATACGAATGTAACATCAAATTTTTATTAATTCCTTTATTAGAATTTGATAATTTATATTTTGTATCTCCAAATATAGGATTTCCAATTGCATATAATTGTTTTCTTAACTGATGTTTTCGTCCAGTAATAGGTTTTAATTCCAATAGACTTGCTTCAGAATTTTTATCAATAATTTTATAAATTGTTTTTGCTTTTTCAATTATTTTTTTATCACCATCATACCTAATTAAATCGTCATCCCATATACCAGATTTTTTGTTAATTTCACCTTGGCAAATAGCTAAATATGTTTTGTGTATCTTTCTTAGTCTAAACAAAGAAGTAAACAATTGAGCGCTCTCTCTGTTTTTAGCCATAATAAAAACTCCAGAAGTATCTTTATCTAATCTATGAACAGAATAAGGTTTTGTTCCTTCAAAAATTTCACTTTTAGCAAAAATATCAACTAGATTTTTTTTTGATTTAGTTCCACCTTGAACTGATATGCCTGATGCTTTGTTTAAAACAACAAAATTATCGTTGTTGTCAATAATTTGATCTTCATTTGATTTTATAATTTCTTTTGATGGTAAAAACTTAATTTTTTTTTGTTTAATTGTTTCTTTAAATTCAATGTTGAATATATTTATTTCATCTCTCGTTTTTACTTTAAAAGAACTTTTTACTTTCTTTCTATTGAGTTTTATTTTTCCTGTTCTTAAGTATTTTTCTACAAGTCCTTGTGGAATTTTTCCAATTTTTAATCTTAACCATCTATCTAAACGCATATCATTACACGTTGAATCAACGATGTAAGATTTTTTCATGATTTAAGATTTAAGCTGTAGCTTGTTTTTTCTCTTCCGTTTTAGGAGCTTCTTTTGTTATGTCTTTTTTTGGTTTATCAACTCTCTTGGCTTCAACGTCTCTATCAACAAATTCAATTATTGCCATTGGAGCATTATCTCCATATCTAAATCCAGCTTTAATTATTCTTGTATAACCACCTTTTCTATTCTGATATCTTTTAGAAAGTGTTTTTTTAACTTTATTAGCTGATTTAATATCTTGTAGTTTAGAAACCAACATTTTGGTTGTTTGTAAAGTTTCTTTTTTTCCTAATGTTATTATTTTATCCGCTTGAGGTTTTAAAAATTTAGCTTTTGGCAAAGTAGTTTTTATCTGCTCATATTTAATTAAAGAATTAAGCATATTCTTAAGTAAAGCTTTTCTATGCTCTGATGTTCTATTTAACTTCTTATTTGCCAAACCATGTCTCATTAAATTGCTTCCTCTAATTTCTTAGACATTTCTGCAATATTATCTGGTGGCCAGTTAGGTATTTCCATTCCTAAATATAACGACATGCCTGTTAAAACTTCTTTAATTTCATTTAACGATTTTCTTCCAAAATTAGGTGTTCTCAACATTTCACCTTCAGATTTTTGAACCAGGTCACCGATATAAATAATATTATCATTTTTTAAGCAGTTCATCGATCTAACTGATAACTCTAACTCATCCACTTTTCTCAATAAGTTTTTGTTAAATTCGGGTTCAGTAGAAACTTCTTTTACAGGAGCTTCAACTGGCTCATCAAAGTTTACAAACATTTTAAGCTGATCTTGGAAAATTCTAGCTGAATAAGCTACGGCATCTTCAGCAGAAATTGAACCATTGGTTTCAACTTCCATAATTAACTTATCATAATCTAATGCTTTACCTTCTCTAGCTGTACTTACTGAATACGAAACTTTTTTTACTGGGCTATAAAGTGAGTCTATAGCAATAAGACCTAATGGTGGCTCTTCAGGTTTATTTAGCTCTGCAGGAACATATCCTTTACCTGTATTAACATTCATCTCCATATGAAAAGTAGTATTTTCATCTAGATTACAAATAACTAAATCAGGATTTAAAATCTCAACGTCTGCAACTGGAGCTATATCTGAGGCTTTAATTTCTCCAGGTCCTTTTGCGTCTAAAATTAATTTTTTTGTACCCTCAGAATTACTCTTCAATGCTAAAGATTTTACGTTTAAAACTATATCAGTCACATCTTCTCTAACACCTTTTATTGAAGTGAATTCATGTAAAACACCATCAATTTGAATTGATGTTACAGCAGCTCCTCTTATAGATGATAATAAAATCCTTCTTAAAGAATTTCCTAAAGTTAATCCATAACCTTTTTCTAAAGGCTCAGCTACAATTTTTGCATGAGTTAAATCATCACTTATTTTAACATCTAATTTAGATGGCTTAATTAATGACTTCCAATTTTTTACATTAACATTTTCGACTTCCATTAAACTCTCCTTTTCTTTGGTGGTCTAGTTCCATTATGAGGCATAGGCGTAGTATCTTTGATTGACAAAATCTTAAATCCTCTAGCTTGCAATGCTCTTAAAGCTGTTTCTCTTCCTGATCCAGGTCCTTTGACTTCAACAGACAAAGTTTTCATTCCGTACTCAAGAGCTTTCGAAGCTGCAGAGTCAGCTGCTATCTGAGCAGCGTAAGGAGTTGATTTTCTTGATCCCTTAAACCCTTTTTGTCCAGCAGATGCCCATGAAATTACATTTCCATTTGTATCAGCAATAGAGATGATGGTATTATTAAATGTTGATTGCACATAAGCAATTCCATTTAAAATATTTTTCTTAACTTTCTTTTTTTTTGAATAAGAACTTTTTACACTTTTCTTAGTAGATTTTTCTACTTTCTGATCTTTATTCTCAACCTTATCAGTCTTAGCCATAACTATTTTTTAGTTGGTGTTAATTTTTTTCCAGCAATAGCAATTGCTTTTCCTTTTCTTGTCCTAGCATTACATCTTGTTCTTTGTCCTCTAACAGGTAATTTTTTTCTATGTCTTGTTCCTCTGTAACAAGCTAGATCAATTAATCTTTTAATACTTAATGAATAATCTCTCCTTAAATCACCTTCTACTTTAAAGTTTTGATCGATGTACTCTCTAATTTTTAAAATCTCTTCATCTGTTAATTCATTTACCCTTTTAGCTCTTGGAATTTCTAAAGATGAACAAATTTGCTGAGAGAATTTATCACCAATTCCATAAATATAAGTTAAACCTATATGTACAAGTTTATTCTGTGGAATGTTTATACCTGCGATACGAGCCATAATTTTTGTGATAAATTGTGCCTTTTATATAAGAAGATTAATCAAAGTCAACGTCTTATACATTGGTAAAAGCGTCTATTTTTCTTGTTATTTCTTCAATTTCTAAGCTTCCATCAATCTCTTTAAAATTTGGATTCTGAGAGTAGAAATTTAGAACTGGTTGGGTTATTTCCATGTATTTCTCATACCTTGAAACTATTGTATGAGTATCATCATCAGACCTATTTTCTATAATTTTTCTCTTTTCAAGCCTTTTGAGAATTGTTTCTTTATCTACGTTTAGAAATAAAATTAAATCTATGCTCTGATTTGAATTTTTTAGTAACACTTCTAAATTTTTAGCCTGACTTAATGATCGAGGATATCCATCAAATATTAATTTATTTTTTTTTTGAGGATCAGATATTAAATTTTCTATAAGTTTGTTTACAATATCATCACTTATAAATTTTCCATTCTTCATGTCATTAGTTATTGCTTTACCAATGTCTGAATTTTTTTTGATTTCTTCTCTTAAAAGATCACCTGTTGAAATTTGAAAAGCATTTAATTTGTTTACAAGATATTTAGACTGAGTACCTTTTCCAGCACCAGGAGGTCCAAATAAAATTATATTCACTTACTTACCAAATTTTGTTTTTTTAATCAGTTGTTCGTATTGTGAACTCATTAATCTTGTTTGTATTTGTGTTACAGTATCGATGGCTACTACAACAACGATTAATATAGATGCGCCACCTAAATAAAAAGGTATTGGATAGTTTGCAATTAAAAATTCCGGCATCAAACAAACTAAAGTTAAATATAGTGCACCAATCGTAGTTAATTTTGTTGAAATATTTTCAATATACAGGGCTGTACTTTCACCTGGTCTAATACCTGGTACAAAACCTCCATACTTTCTAAGATTCTCAGCAGTTTCAGATGGATTGAATGTTATAGAAGTATAAAAAAAAGTGAAAAATATTATTCCTGATGCGTACAACAACATATAAAGAGGTTGTCCTTGCGTAAAATAAGAGCTCAAGTTTAAAAATGTTTCATTATTAGAAAATGAAAAATTTGAGAATGTTACTGGAAGTAATAAAAGTGCAGAGGCAAAAATTGCAGGAATTACTCCCGCTTGATTTATTTTTAGAGGTAAATGTGATGACTCTCCTCCATACATTTTGTTACCCATTTGTCTTTTTGGATAATTAATAAGAATTTTTCTTAATGCTCTTTCCATAAAAACAACAAAAAGAATTGTGACTATTAATAGAACAAATATAGCTAAGATCATAAAAGTTGAAACTGCACCTGTTCTACCTAATTCAAAAGTCGTAACCAAAGCTCTTGGAATTTCAGCTACAATACCAGCAAAAATTATTAAAGATATACCATTACCAATACCTCTTTGAGTAATTTGTTCACCTAACCACATTAAAAATATTGTTCCTGCAACAATAGTTGTAACAGTAGTTATTTTAAAAAAAGCCCCTGGATTAATTACTAAGTCAGCAGACGACTCTAAACCAACAGATAAACCATATCCTTGAACTGTTGCAAGTAATACTGTTCCATATCTAGTGATTTGTGTAATTTTAGCTCTTCCAGTCTCACCTTGAGCTTTTAGATTTTTAAAATAGTCAGAAACCCCGGTCAAAAGTTGAACTATAATTGCAGAAGAAATGTAAGGCATTATACCTAATGCAAATATTGCCATTCTACTAACTGCGCCTCCTGCAAAAACATTAAACATGCCTAACAATCCTTTTTGATTGCCTTCCATCATTATTTTCAATTGTTCTGGATCTATACCTGGTAAAGGTACAAAAGTTCCAAATCTATAAACAGCTAAAATTAAAATAGTAAATATAATTCTATTTCTTAAATCATTTGTTGATGACGATTCACTCATTTAAACAGACTATTTTTTCAATTGAATAGATCCACCAATTTTTTCTAGTTTTTCTATTGCTGATTTAGAGGCTAGGTCAGCTTCGATATTTATTTTATCTTTTACTTCCCCAGAACCTAAAATTTTTAATTTTTTTGAGTTTTTATTTATTAATTTAAGTTTTTTTAATAATTCTGAGTTTAATACTTCATTTGGATTAATATTTTTTTTGTCTATGTAAGATTGAATTTTATCTAGATTTAAAATTGTAACGCTCTCTTTTGATATTGGGTTGAAACCTCTTTTTGGAAGTCTTCTGTATAACGGCATTTGACCACCTTCAAAACTTTTTATAGCTACACCAGATCTTGATTTTTGACCTTTTACACCTCTTCCTGATGTTTTTCCTTTACCCGAACCAATTCCTCTTCCAACTCTTATTTTAGATTTATTGATTTTTTCTCTATTATTTAAAGTAATCATTATCCTCTTTTTTCAATTATTTCAGAAATTTTTTTATTTCTAATTGCTGATATTTGTTTTGGTGAACTTTGTTTCATTAATGCTTTCATTGTAGCTCTAATAACATTGTGTGCATTAGAAGTTCCCATAGATTTTGCAACAATATCTTTTACTCCTAAAACTTCACATACCGCTCTAACAGGACCACCTGCTATAATACCTGTTCCTTTAGAAGCAGCTCTTAGCACTATTCTACCCGAGCCATCTTTCGCCTTAACGTCATGATGTATTGTTCTGCCTTCTCTTAATGGTATATGAGTAAGTTTTCTTCTAGCCATCTCATTTGCTTTTTTTATTGCATCAGGTACTTGTTTTGCTTTTGCGTGAGCTATACCGATTTTACCTGCTTGATTTCCAACAACTACAAGAGCTGAAAATCCAAATCTTCTTCCACCCTTAACAACTTTAGTAATACGATTTATGTGAACTAATTTCTCTAATATATCGTCAGTTTTTTTATCTTTTATATTTTCCATAATTAAAATTCCATCCCATTTTCTCTTAGAGTTTCTGCAAAAACTTTAATTCTACCGTGATATTTGTATGAACCTCTATCAAAGAAAATTTTAGTAATTTTTTTCTCTTGAGCTTTTTTAGCTAATTTTTGAGCAACCAATTTAGATAGTTCAGTTTTATTAACTTTATCTGCTGATCTTAGATCTTTTTCTACAGATGAAGCTGATAACAAGGTTACGTTTTTTGTATCATCAATTATTTGAGCTGAAATATTTTTTGATGATCTAGAAATACTTAATCTAAATCTATCTTTTGAAGCAACTTTTTTAACTTTATTGCTAACTCTAAATCTTTTTCTGATACTAGTGTTTAATTTCATTATTTTTTCTTACCCTCTTTTTTAAGAACATACTGTCCTTTTTCTCGAACACCTTTCCCTTTGTAAGGTTCAATTTTTCTTAATGTTTTAATTTTAGATGCTACTTCACCAACTAGCTGCTTATCAGATCCTGTGATTTTTAATGTTGTTTGTTTTTCAACAGCAATTTTAATGCCTTCTGGAATATCAAAATTGATATCATGGCTATAACCCAACTGTAAATTTAACTGATTTCCTTTTAACGCTGCTCTATAACCAACACCAACTAATTCTAAAGTTTTTTCGTAACCTGTGCTAGATCCAATAACAGCATTATTTATTAAACTTCTATTCATTCCCCAAAGTCTTTTTGAATTTTGATCTACTTTTTTAGGTTTAATAGAAATTTCTTTTCCTTCAATTATATCTAAATTAAACATATCTAAATCAACATTGATTGATTTTTTACCTAAGGGTCCTTCAATATTTATAATATTCCCAGCTAAAGCAACTTTTACTTTTTCAGGGATCGATATGTTTATTTTACCTATTTTAGACATTAAAATACCTTACAAATTATTTCTCCACCAACTTTTTGTTTTCTTGCATCTATATCGGTCATTACTCCTTTTGGAGTTGACACAATGGCAATTCCTAAACCATTATTTATTTTAGGCAAGCTATCTGCAGATGAAAAAATTCTTC
The DNA here is from genome assembly GCA_902591695.1 of uncultured Pelagibacteraceae bacterium. GTDB lineage: Bacteria > Pseudomonadota > Alphaproteobacteria > Pelagibacterales > Pelagibacteraceae > Pelagibacter. The sequence goes on from CACJBQ010000004.1 coordinate 43,837, forward strand.
TTCCTGGTTTTGATACTCTTTCAAAAGCACTAATAACTGGATTTCCAGAATGATACTTAAGTTCTAATGATAACATTGGTTTTTTTTCCTCTGAACTTACTTTAAAATCTTTTATGAAACCTTCATTTTTAAGTATATCTGCAATTTTTGTTTTAAAATTTGATGAAGGTAATTCTACTTTTTTATGATTTCTAGCTTGAGCGTTCTTCACTCTTGCAATCATATCTCCTATTGGGTCACTTAAACTCATAATTTTCCTTTCTACCAGCTAGATTTAACTAAACCAGGTATCTTTCCTTGTAATCCTAATTGTCTTAATGCAATTCTTGAAATCTTTAATTTTCTGTAAACACCATGAGGTCTTCCAGTAATCTCGCATCTATTCATAACTCTTATTTTTGCTGAGTTTCTTGGCAATTTAGATAATTTTTGCTGCGCTTTAAATCTTTCCTCTAATGGAATTTTTTTATCCATTACAATCTTCTTTAATGCTTGTCTTTTCTTATAAAGCCTATCTGAAAGCTTAATTCTTTTTTTATTTTTATTAACAGCGCTTAACTTTGCCATGTTTAATTATCTCCTTTTTTAATGAATGGAAAATTCATTTTTTCTAGTAATGCAAAACTATGCTCTTTGTTTATTGCTTTAATAACTATTACTATATCTAAACCTCTAACTTTGTCTGCTCTATCAAAGCTTACTTCTGGAAAAATTATATGCTCTTTAATTCCAAATGTATAATTACCAAATTTATCGAAGCCTTTTGGCGACAAACCTCTAAAATCTTTAATCCTTGGTAATGCTATATTCACTAATCTATCTAAGAATTCATACATTCTATTTTTTCTTAATGTTACCTTTAAACCAGCATTTGATCCTTTTCTAGTTTTAAAGTTAGCTACTGATTTTTTAAATTTTGTTGTAACCGGTTTTTGTCCAGTAATTTTAGCCATATCTTCTTCGCATGATTTTAAAATTTTAGAATCTGTAGCATCTAAACCAAGACCCATATTTAAAACAACTTTCTCAATTCTAGGAGCCATATAAATGTTCTTAAAACCAAATTGGTCTTTTAATGCGGGTTGAATTTCTTTATTAAATATTTCTTTTAATCTTGGTGTCATTATTTTTTAGCCTCTTTTTTCTTAGCCGTTTTTTCATCAATTAGTTTTAAGTTTGAAATATGTATAAAACTTTCTTTAGGAAAAATTCCACCTTTTTTTTCTTTTGTTGTTTTAACGTGCTTTTTAACCATGTTTATTTCTTTAACCTTTGCTCTGTAATTAGCTCTATCAATTTCAATAACTTCACCTTCTTTTTTTTTATCTTTCCCAGTTAAAACTCTTACTTTCAAACCCTTTTTAATCATTATAAAACCTCCGGTGCCAAAGAAATAATTTTCATTTGACCTCTACTTCTTAATTCTCTTGTAACTGGACCAAAAATCCTTGTTCCTACTGGCTCACCTTTATCATCAACTAATACAGCTGCATTATTATCAAATCTTACTTTTGAACCGTCATTTCTGTGGATTCCTTTTTTAACTCTTACGACTACAGCTTTATGAACCGATCCTTTTTTAACTTTTCCTTTAGGGATCGCCTCTTTTACTGCAATTACAATTGTATCACCAATGCTAGCGTATCTTCTTTTTGATCCACCTAGAACTTTAATGCACTCAATTCTTTTTGCACCAGTATTATCAGCTACTTGTAATTCTGTTTGAACACCAATCATTACTTTGTATTCTCCATAACTTGAAATTTTTTATTTTTAGAATAGGGTTTGCTCTCAATAATTGAAACTTTGTCACCAGTTTTGAACTTATTATTTTCATCGTGAGCGTTATAATTTTTTCTAACTCTGATTACTTTTTTTAGAACTGGGTGAGAATATTTACGTTCTACCATAACAGTAACTGTTTTATTTGGTTTGTCACTTATAACTATACCTGTAAGTATTTTTTTAGGCATTTGCTTTTCCTTTTAAAATTGTTTTTAATCTTGCAATTGTTTTTCTAGTTTCCCCAATTTTAGCTGGGTTTGTAACTTGTGAATTCATTTTTTGAAATCTGAAATTAAAAAGATCTTTTTTAAGTTTATCAATATTCTTCACAATTTCGTCCTTTGACAATTTTTTAATTTCCTGTTTTTTCATTATGCAAATCTCTTAATTGTTTTAGTTTTTATAGGTAATTTTGCTGATGCTTTGTATAAAGCTTCTTTTGCAATTTGCTCAGAAACACCATCAACTTCAAATAATATTCTTCCTGGTTTTACTCTGCATGCGAAGTACTCTGGTGAACCTTTTCCTTTACCCATTCTGACTTCAATTGGTTTTTTGGAAACTGGTATATTTGGAAAAATTCTTGTCCAAACTCTTCCTTGTCTTTTCATATGTCTTGTTAAAGCAACTCTTGCAGCTTCTATCTGTTTTCCAGTAACTCTTTCAGGCTGTAAAGCTTTTAATGCGTAAGCACCATAATTAATAGTACTTGCTCTTGTAGCATTACCATGGATTCTACCTTTATGAGCTTTTCTCCACTTTGTTCTGACTGGTTGCAGCATTATTATTTACCTTCCTTTGGTGTTACCTTGTTAGTCTCTTGGCTAAATTCTCTAGCAAAGACTTCACCTTTATAAATCCAAACTTTAATACCAATAATTCCATATGTTGTGAGAGCTTCTGCCTCTGCATAATCTATATCAGCTCTTAACGTATGTGATGGGATGCTTCCATCTCTTAACCACTCTGTTCTTGCTATTTCATTTCCACCAAGTCTTCCACTAACTGAAACTTTTATTCCTTTGGCACCCAATCTAATACATGATTGCATAGCTCTTTTCATAGCTCTTCTATAAGAAATTCTTTTAACAAGCTGCTGAGCTATGTTTTCAGCTACTAAATAAGCATTAGTTTCGGGTTTTTTAACTTCTTTAATATTTAGATTAACCTCATTTGTTGTGAATTTTGAAAGATTATTTTTAATTTTATCAATATCACTTCCTTTTTTTCCAATAACAAATCCAGGCCTAGAGGTATAGATAGTAACATAACATTTATTAGATGTTCTTTCGATCATTACCTTGGATACACCAGAGTTAATTACATTTTTCTTGATATATTCTCTAATTTTAAAATCTTCGATTAGATAATTTCCAAAATCTTTTTTCTTAGCATACCATACAGAGTCCCATCCTCTGTTGACACCTAATCTAAAACCTACAGGATTAACTTTTTGCCCCATGCTTCTCCATTTGTTTTGCTTCTGATAATATTATTGTAACAGTTGACCAAGGTTTTAATATTGGTGCCGCTCTTCCTTTGGCTCTTGGTCTAAATCTTTTCATAACTATTTTTTTTCCACAATATGCCTCTTTAACTATTAATTTATCAATATCGTATTGAAAATTATTTTCAGCATTAGCTACAGCTGAACTAATAGTTTTTCTAACATCTCTAGTAACTCTCTTTTCTGAAAACTGCAAATCTCTTATTGCAACATCTACTTTTTTGCCAACAATGCTTTTTAGTATTGGATTTAGCTTTCTGACACTTGATCTAATACCGTTGTTAACAGACTTAACTGTTTTATCGTTAGTTTTATCAATTTTCTTTTTTTTACCCATAATTATTTCTTCTCTGCTGTTGCTGGTTTAGCTTTCTTGTCAGCTGGTGTATGACCAAAAAATGTTCTTGTTGGTGCAAATTCACCTAATTTATGACCAACCATATCTTCTGAAACTGTTATTGGTATAAATTTTTTTCCATTATATATTTGGAAACTTACTCCTACAAAATCAGGTAAAATTGTAGATTTTCTTGACCAAGTTTTAATAGGAATTTTTTTTGGATCGTCTTTATACTTGTCCACTTTCTTCATCAAGCTTTCCTCCACAAACGGTCCTTTCCAAACTGCTCTAGCCATTACTTAGTATCCTTCCTTTTATTTCTTCTCTTAACTATAAATTTATCTGTTCTCTTATTATCTCGGGTTTTTAAACCTTTAGCTGATTGTCCTGTAGGTGATACCGGATGTCTTCCTCCGGCTGATTTACCTTCACCACCTCCATGGGGGTGATCAACTGGGTTTTTAACAACACCTCTTGTATGAGGTCTTCTACCCAACCATCTTGATCTGCCTGCTTTTCCAATTTTTATATTTTTTTGATCTGGATTACTTAAAATTCCAATAGTAGCCAAAGCTCGTGAATCTATTTTTCTCACTTCACCTGAGGCTAATTTTATTAAACTATAGTTTCCATCTAGACCACTAATAGTAACTGATGAACCAGCAGCCCTAGCGATTTTTCCTCCACCACCTGGTTGTATCTCGACATTATGTATATTTATACCCACTGGAATGTCTTGCAATGGCATACAATTACCTACTTTAATTTCTTTTTTAGAACCGCTTTCAACTTTATCTCCAACTTTAATTTTTTGTGGTGCTAAGAAGTATGCATGCGTATTATCCTCAAATTTAACTAACATTATGTAACATGATCTATTTGGATCATACTCTATTCTTTCAACTGTAGCTTCCATGTCGAATTTTTTTCTGTAAAAATCAACATGTCTGTACATTTTTTTATGCCCACCTGCTCTATTAATAGAGGTAATATGACCATTGTTATTTCTACCTTTCATGGCATTTTTTGGAGAGACTAATGACTTGAATGGTTTACCTTTCCACAAACCAGTTCTATCAACTAAAATAGTGCCTCTTGTAGATTTTGTGTATGGTTTAAAAGTTTTTAATGCCATTTATTAAATTCCTGTTGTTAGATCAATACTTTGACCTTTTTTTAAAGTTATTATTGCTTTTTTATAACCAGATACTTTTACTTTTCTACCTCTAGTAACTTTTGTTCTGTTTTGTTTGTTTATAATATTTATCTTAGTCACATTAACTTTAAATATTTTTTCTATATTCTTTTTTAAATTTTTCTTATTTGCTCCATCCGGAACTTTAAAAACAATTTTATTAAGTTCAGATAAATTAGTAGATTTCTCTGTAACTACTGGAAAAAGAATTTTGTCGTATAGGTGAATTTTTTCCATTTTATGAATATCTCTTTTCTAATTCTTTTACGGAGCTTTCTGTGAAAACTACTTTTTTAAATTTAATAATGTCGTAAGCACTGAAATGATTTACATCTGTAACTTTAACATTTGGAATATTTCTTACTGATTTTTCGATTTTTTCTTTTGAATTTTTGTCTAGAATTATTAGTGAATTTGTAATTTCAAGTTTATTAATAATTGAGTTCATCTCTTTAGTTTTTTTAATTTCTGAACTAAAGTCATTTAAGATTAATAAGTTTTTATTATTATTTTTTTCTGTAATTAGTGAAGCTACACTTTGTTTTTTCTCAGTTTTGTTTAGTTTTCTTTTTTTATAAGCCAATTCACCTTTTGGTCCATGAGCAATACCACCGCCAACAAATATAGGAGCTTTTCTACTAGCATGCCTTGCACCACCAGTTCCTTTTTGAGCATATATTTTTGAGGTTGGTCCTTTTACTTCATTTTGTTGTTTAGTCTTGGCATGTCTTCCTTTGTAATTAGCATTTGTTTTATATAGAACAGCGCTAACTAATTTATGGTTAATTTTAGCAGAAAAAATCTTATCCAAAACCTCAATACTATCTTTTTTCCCGTCTATGCTAATTTTATCTAATTTCATTATTTTTTCTTTTTCTCAGGTGTTTTTTTAGCCTCTTCAGCAGCTGCTTGTTTCTCACCAATTGTCATTTTGCTTATCTTTTTTACTGATTTTTTAACCATTACTTCAGAATTTTTTGATCCAGGTATTGATCCTTTTAAGTAAAGAAGTTCATTTTCTAAGTCAGTTTTTATTATTTCAATATTTTGCATTGTTCTTAGCTTGTCACCCATGTGACCAGCCATTTTTTTTCCTTTAAAAACTTTTCCTGGATCTTGACTATGTCCTGTTGAACCATGTGCTCTGTGAGATATAGAAACACCATGACTGGCTCTTAAACCACCAAAATTATGTCTCTTCATAGCACCTGCAAAACCTTTACCAATTGTTTTTGATCTTGTGTCTACAAATTTAATGTCTTTAAATATTTCTAAACCAAACTCGTTTCCTTCTTTGTAAACAGATGTATCGTTTACTCTAAATTCTTTTAATTTTTTCTTAGCTTCAGTATTTTTTTTTGCAAAAACACCTTTCATAGCTTTTGTTAATTTTGAATTTTTAATTTTCCCATATCCAAGCTGAACAGCTTTGTACCCTCTTTTTTCTTCTTCAATAACCTGAATTACTCTAGCTTTTTCAACCTTAAGCACAGTCACAGGAACTAATTGACCAGATTTATAGAATTCTCTCGTCATACCTATTTTCTTTCCTAATAAAGCTATCTCACTCATAATTAAATTTTTATCTCCACATCTACACCAGATGCTAAATCAAGTTTCATTAATGCTTCTACAGTTTGTGGTGTTGGTTCAATAATATCGATTAATCTTTTATGTGTCCTTGATTCAAATTGCTCTCTACTTTTCTTATCTATGTGAGGTGATCTTAATACTGTGTATCTCTCAATTCTTGTAGGTAATGGAATTGGTCCTTTGATTGTAGCTCCAGTTCTTTTTACTGTATTAACAATCTCTTCAGTTGAAGCATCTAGAACTTTATTGTCATATGCTCTTAATTTAATTCTAATATTCTGTTTTTCCATGATTAACCTGCAATCTTCTTAGTTACTTCGTCTTGAACATTTTGAGGGACTTTTGAATAATGATCAAAAAACATTGAATATTGTGCTCTACCTTGAGACATTGATCTTAAATTATTTATATAACCAAACATATTTGCCAAAGGAACCATTGCTGTAATTACAGTTGCGTTACCTCTTTGCTCTTGGGTGCTGATCTGACCTCTTCTACTGTTTAAATCACCTATAACATCACCCATATAATCTTCAGGAGTTACTACTTCCACTCTCATTACAGGTTCTAATAATTTTAGACCACCTTTTGTACAAGCCTCTTTAAAACAAGCTCTACTTGCTAATTCAAACGCTAAAACACTTGAGTCAACATCGTGATGTAAACCATCTAAGATTGTTACTTTGTAATCAATCATTGGAAAACCAGCTAAAATTCCAGTATCTGAGACTGTTTCTATACCTTTTTCAACACCTGGAATAAATTCTTTTGGAATAGCCCCGCCTTTAATTTTGCTCTCAACATCTCTACCTTTACCAGGTTCTTGAGGTTCTACTAAAAGTTTAACTTTTGCAAATTGACCTGCACCACCACTTTGTTTTTTGTGAGTGTATTCAACCTCTGAAGCAGCTTCTATGGTTTCTCTATAAGCAACCTGTGGAGCTCCAACATTGGCCTCTACTTTAAATTCTCTTTTCATTCTATCAACAATAATATCCAAGTGTAGTTCACCCATTCCCTTAATAATTGTTTGTCCTGACTCTTCATCTGATGTAACTCTAAAAGAAGGATCTTCCTTAGCTAATCTGCCTAATGCTTCACCCATTTTTTCTTGGTCCGCTTTAGTTTTTGGTTCTACTGCAATTTCAATTACTGGATCAGGGAACTCCATTGGTTCAAGAAGAACAGAATTTTCTTTGTCACATAAAGTATGTCCTGTAATAGTATTTTTTAATCCTGCTAAAGCAACTATATCACCTGCATTAGCCTCTTTAATATCTTCTCGAGAGTTTGCATGCATTAAAAGCATTCTTCCAACTCTTTCTTCTTTTTCTTTAGAAGAATTGAAGACTGCTGTACCAGTTTTGATTGTACCAGAATAGATTCTAATAAAAGTTAGTGAGCCAACAAATGGATCGTTAGCCACTTTAAAAGCTAAAGCAGAAAATGGAACACTATCTTCAAATTTCATTTCCATTTCATCTTCACTACCTAATTTAGTTCCTTTGATAGATCCAATATCTACGGGACTTGGTAAGTAGTTCACAACTGCATCAAGTAAAGGCTGAACACCTTTGTTTTTGAATGCTGAACCTGTCAAAACTGGAACAAAACTAAAGTTTAGAGTTCCTTTTCTTATACATTTGACTAAATCTTCTTCTTTAATTTCATCGCCATTTAAATAGGCTTCCATTAGCTTTTCATCTTGTTCAACAGCTGTTTCAACTAATTCTGTTCTATATTTTTCTGAAATTTCTTTTAAATCCTCTGGAATTTCTTTGTATTCCCATTCAGCTCCTAGTGCCTCATTTTTCCAAACTTGAGCTTTCATTTTAACAAGATCAACCACACCAGATAAAGAGGCTTCAGCTCCTATAGGGACTTGCACAACCAAAGGTTTGGCACCTAATCTATCTCTAATCATGTCTACACATCTAAAGAAATCAGCACCAGTTCTGTCTAATTTGTTTACAAAACAAATTCTTGGTACTTTATACTTATCGGCTTGTCTCCATACAGTTTCTGATTGCGGCTCTACACCTGCAACACCATCAAAAACAGCAACAGCACCATCTAAAACTTTTAAAGACCTTTCTACTTCAATGGTAAAATCAACGTGACCAGGCGTGTCTATAATATTAATTCTATGATCATTCCAAAAACAAGTAGTGGCCGCAGATGTAATTGTAATTCCTCTTTCTTGTTCTTGTTCCATCCAATCCATTGTCGCAGCACCATCGTGTACTTCACCAATTTTGTGACTCTTTCCTGTGTAGTATAGAACTCTTTCAGTAGTAGTTGTTTTACCGGCATCTATATGGGCCATGATCCCAATATTTCTGTATTTATCTAATGTGTGAGTTCTAGCCATAATTTATTACCACCTAAAATGAGCAAATGCCTTATTAGACTCTGCCATTTTATGCACATCCTCTCTTTTTTTAACTGCAGCTCCTTTTTTTTCATAAGCATCATAAAGCTCATTAAAAATTTTATCTGCCATGTGTTTATCTTTTCTTTTTCTTGCTGACTCGACTAACCATCTAATAGCTAAAGCTTGTGCTCTTTTACTTTTTACCTCAACAGGAACTTGGTAAGTTGCACCACCAACTCTTCTAGATCTAACTTCTACAGTTGGTTTGATGTTATTGATTGCTTCATTGAAAATATTAATCGGTTCATCTTTAGTTTTTGTTTTAATTTTATCGATAGCGTCATAAACTATTTTGGCAGCAATGCCTCTTTTACCATCGTACATAATATTGTTGATTAATTTAGGAATAATAGTTGATTTGAATTTTGGATCTGGAACTACATTTTTTTTCGGTTGAGTTTTTTTTCTAGACATTATTTACCTTTTTTTGTTCCGTATAAAGATCTTCTTTTTTTTCTATTTGCAACACCCTGGGTATCAAGGTTACCTCTTAGAATATGATAACGAACACCTGGTAAATCTTTTACCCTGCCGCCTCTAATCAGAACTACCGAGTGTTCTTGAAGGTTATGACCTTCACCAGGAATATAAGCTGTAACTTCAAATCCATTTGATAATCTCACCCTAGCAACTTTTCTTAATGCAGAGTTTGGTTTCTTAGGAGTTGTTGTATAAACTTTTACACAAACACCTCTCTTTAAAGGTTGTTTTTGTAGAGCAGGAACTTTGTTCCTTGCTGTTGGTTTCACTCTTTTTTTTCTTAACAACTGATTAATAGTTGGCATAAATAATTTTAAAATTAATTAATTTATTTTTAGATGAAAATAACTGACAGGTTATTTTGTGGCAGCGTTTAGTACCGTTAGAAGCACTACATTCCAACCAAAAACATCGCCAAATTACTTATTAATAGCCCTTTGTCAAACTAAAACTGCAATTTTTAGGCGATTTTTTTACTGATTTGTCTGTGTTTCTTCAGGTTCTGAAGCTTCTATTTTATCCTGCTCTGCCAAGAAATTATTATCATCTTCTAGAGCTTTATTGTTCCATCTATTTTTAATATTACCAGTACCTGCTGGAACTAATCTTCCAACAATTACGTTCTCTTTTAGACCATTTAATGGATCAACTTTTCCTTTAATTGCAGCATCTGTTAGTACCCTTGTAGTTTCTTGGAAAGAAGCTGCTGAAATAAACGACTCAGTTTGAAGTGAAGCTTTAGTGATACCCATTAGAACTCTCTCGCCAACAGCTGGTGTTTTACCTTCTGCAACTAATTTTTCATTGGTATTATCAAATTTAATTCTATCAACTACTTCACCAGGTAAATAACTTGAGTCACCTGAAACTTTAACTTCAACCTTTTTAAGCATTTGTCTTAAAATAGTTTCAATATGCTTATCGTTTATTATTACACCTTGTAATCTATAGACTTCTTGAACTTGATTAACAAAATATTCTGTTAATTCTTTTATTCCTAAAATTCTTAAAATATCATGTGGCAATGGTTGGCCATCTAAAAGATATTCTCCTTTTTGAATTTTTTCACCAGGATTGAAATTGATATGTTTACCTTTTGGAATCAGATAGTTCGAAGGTTCCGATCCATCTTCAGGAACAATAGATACTCTTTGTTTGCCTCTTACCTCTTTACCAAAAACAACACTACCATCATTCTCTGCAATGATTGCGCTATCCTTAGCTTTTCTAGCTTCAAATAACTCAGCAACTCTTGGAAGACCTCCTGTAATATCTTTTGTTTTTGTAGTTTCCTTAGGTAATCTTGCAATTACGTCACCCGCATAAACTTTTTGACCATCTTTAATTGATAAAATCGAATCTGGCACTAAATAATATCTAGCTTCATTATCGTCAGCTTTTTTAATCACATTTCCTTTATCATCTCTTAGAGTAATTCTAGGTTTTAAGTCAGTGCTTTTTGATTGACCTCTCCAATCAATTACTGATTTAGAAGAAATTCCTGTTGCATCATCAGTAGTTTCTTGAATTGATACACCATCAATCAAATCTACATAACTTGCTGTACCACTTTTCTCCGCAATAACTGGAGTAGTATATGGATCCCATTCACATATCTTAGTATTTGCTTTTACTTTATCACCATTGTTGAAAAATAATCTTGAACCGTAAGCAACTTTATAAACTGCTATCTGAACTCCTTTATCATCCTCTATAGAAAGTTGAGTGTTTCTTCCCATAACAATCAAATTCTTTTTAGAGTCCTCTAAAATATTTGAGTTGATTATTTTTAAAGTTCCTTCATTTTTCGTAACTATTTGAGAATCTTGTTTAACTGAAGCTGTTCCTCCAACGTGGAATGTTCTCATTGTTAACTGTGTTCCTGGTTCTCCAATTGATTGAGCAGATATCATTCCAATGGCTTCACCAACATGAACCATCTTACCTCTTGATAAATCACGTCCATAACAAGTAGCGCAAACACCCTCTTTTGAACTACATGTCATTACCGAATAAACTTTAATTGATTTAACTCCTGCGGCATCAATTTTATCGCAGCCTGCCTCATCAATCATTTCAGATTTTTTAATTATGACTTCTCCTGTTAAAGGGTTTTTAACATCGGCGGCTGTTACTCTTCCTAATGCTCTTTCAGATAAACTAACAACAACATTACCACCCTCTAAAATTTCAGAAAGTTCAATAAATCCAGGATTATCGCAATTAACTTTAGTTATTGTTAGGTCTTGAGCAACATCACACAGTCTTCTTGTTAAATATCCAGAACTAGCTGTTTTAAGTGCTGTATCTGCTAATCCTTTTCTGGCTCCGTGAGTTGAATTAAAGTACTCTAAAGCAGTTAATCCTTCTTTAAAGTTTGAAATAATTGGACTTTCGATAATTTCCCCTGACGGTTTAGCAATCAAACCTCTCATACCGGCTAATTGTTTCATTTGAGCAGCAGATCCTCTGGCTCCACTGTCTGCCATCATAAATACAGAATTAATTTTTAATCCTTCTTCAGTTTTTTCTGTAGCTGAAATTCCTTTCATCATTTCTCCGGCAACTTTATCTGTACACTTAGACCAAGCATCAACAACTTTATTGTATTTTTCACCTCTTGTAATTAAACCCTCAGCATATTGAGTTTCATAGTCTGCAATTAATTTCTTAG
>CACJBQ010000005.1 GCA_902591695.1 uncultured Pelagibacteraceae bacterium
ATTGAGCTATACCCAGAAATATCTCCAAAAGCAGTAGAAAGATTTAAAAAATTAATTAAAAAAAAAATGTATGATGGTTCGGCCTTTTATAAAGTTGTTGAAAATACTTTAGTGCAAGCTGGTGATATTGAATTTGGCAATATTGAGTATTTAGATTATTCAAAAATTGGAAGTGGAAAATCAGGATTTGGGTTATTAAAATCAGAACTAAGTAATGATTTTGAATTTACTGAAGGCAGTGTTGGTTTTGCAAGATCAACGGAATTTGATACTGAAGATAGTGAATTTTTTATAACCTTGAAAAAAATACCAATTTATCAAGGAGAATACACTCCAATTGGAAAAGTGAAGTTCGGCCTAGATATTCTAAAAAAAATTAAAACTGGGAATAAAGCTATCTACGTACTTAGACCTGATTATATAAACACTTTTAGAATGTTAGAGATTAATTAACTAGAGGTTTTCCAGTTGAAAGAGTGTGTTTAATTCTATCCTGGGTTTGTTTGGTTTCTATCAATCTCATAAAAGAATCTAACTCTAATTTATAAAGATCATCTTCTGATAAAGTTTTATCTAAATTTGTATCACCACCACTTAAAACATTTGCTAGTTCTGTTCCAACATACATTCCATGATCTAGAATAATATTTTCATTATATAATTTCTCTAAAACTTTAATCATTTTCTCTTTCAAAGGTTTTCCAGATAAATTAAATTTACACTCTTCTGGAGGAACAAAATCTTTTTTTTGATGGATAAGTTTTCTTGCCTCCTCGAAAAGACTGTTTCTATTCATGATTTTTTTATCTTCAGGTTTTAAATATTTTAAAGGTTCAGCTTCTACAGGTGAAGTTGCAGTTTTTGCATATCCAATAATATCAAATACTTTCAAAGGAGCATAATCAGCATCAGATTTTGCTTCATCAGTTTGTGACCATCTCCAAAGCATTTCTTTACATCCACCTCCAGCTGGCACTAATCCAACAATTGTCTCTACAAGACCAACTACAATATTTGTATGAGATGCAACAAAATTACTTTGAACTAAAACTTCAAATCCTCCACCCAAAGTGAGGCCAGAAGGTGCGGACACTACCGGAAACTTAGAGTATTTTAAAGTTTTGCAAGTATCTTGGAAATATTTGATAAATTTTTCTATAGATTTAAAATCACTTTTGTCTGCAAAATTCATCGTATAACTTAAATTCACACCTGCAGAAAATTGCATACTTTCATTCATAACAATAAGTGGTTTGTCAGTTGCATTTTTTAATGCATCCATCGAGTCGTAATCTAGTGCACAAGCTTTTGTAGTAAATTCAACAATATTAAAATCTTTAAAACGGTGAATTTCAGCTGAATTATTTTTATCTAGTTTTATTGCTGTTGGTTTAACTTTTCCCAGAGTTTCAATATCAGTATATAATTGTCTTTCTCCATAAAAGTTTTCATCTCTTGATTTTGATAAATTTTCTAAAAATTTATTATTTTCAAAATTATCTATTCTTGAAAAAAAATTTTCTACTCCAATTGATTTTAACATTTCAAAAGGACCCATTGCCCAATTGAAACCAAGTCTCATTGCTTCGTCTATGTCGTTAAACTTATCTGTAATCCCCGGAACTAGAGAAGACGCATATTTTATTATTTTAGAAATTACTTTCCAGGCATATTCTCCATATTTATCTTTTCGATTAATTAAATTATTTATGTCTACAGTCTCTACTCCTAAATCTATTTTTTTTGAGGTTGTATATTCACCCGTTTCTAAATTTATAGCCTCTAATATTTTCAGGTTTCCACTTTTATTCATTCTGTAAAAACCACCTTTTCCTTTACGTCCCGTGTAACCAGTATCAATCAATTTTTTTACTAATGGGATTTCTTTTGCAACAATTTGAAATTCATCATTTTCAGAAAGCTCTTTAATAAAGCTTTTTAAAACATCGGCCATCAAATCAATTCCGATTAGGTCATATAAACCAAAAACTCCTGTTTTAGGTATACCCATCGGCCTTCCAAAAACTGCATCAGCTTCCTCAATTGATAGTTTCATTCTAAACGCTTCACTCATTGCTACCTGCATTGCATAAACACCAATTCTATTACCAAGAAAACCTGGGGTATCGTTGCAAACTATAGCACCCTTACCGAGCTCCACTTCACAAAATTTTTTTAAAGAGTTGATTTTATTTAAATCGTTATTTTCGTTTTTAACAATTTCTAACAATCCCATGTATCTAACTGGATTAAAAAAGTGAGTGATACAAAAATCTTTTTTTTCTTCGTCATTTAGTTTTTCTGATAATACTTTAATTGGAATTGATGATGTGTTTGATGAAACTATTGCGCCCTTTTTTCTGTTCTTAAATATCTTCTCATAAATATTATGTTTAATATCAATTCTTTCTACTACTGCCTCTACTACCCAATCTGCATCTTTTACTACGTCAAAATTTTCTTCAATATTTCCAACGTTAATATTGTTAATTTTACTTTTATCTAATAGCAAAGGAGGTCTAGATTTATGAATTCTTTCTCTAGCCTTTTCACTGATTTCAGTAGTCAAGTCTAGGAGAGTAACTGGAATACTCGCATTGCATAAATGGGCAGCTATCCCACTTCCCATTGTGCCAGAGCCAATAACTACAACTTTTTTAATTTCCATAATAACTTCTATATATGATTAAATTATTTGGGTAAATTATCTATTTATTCCTCTTAATCTCTCAGATCTTCTTCTTAACAATTCAGCACTAATTAAGATTAACGTAGATAGAATAATTAAACATGTAGCTACAGCAAGAATTGTTGGGCTTAATTGCTCCCTTAATCCAGTCCACATCTGTATAGGAATAGTTGTATTTTCTAGACCTGCCAAAAACAACACAACAACAACTTCATCAAAGGAAGTTACAAACGCAAATAATCCTCCTGAGATCACACCTGGTAAAATTAGAGGAAGAGTAATTTTCATAAATGTATTGACTGGATTACTTCCTAAACTTGCTGCCGCTCTTGTAACACTGTGATCAAATCCAGAAAGTGTTGCTGTTACAGTGATCACAACAAATGGAGTACCTAAAATTATATGTGCTAAAACTATTCCTGTGTGAGTTGCTGCCAATCCAACCTTAGCCATAAAAAAGAAAATTGCGACCCCAGAAATAATTAAAGGAACAATCATCGGTGAAATTAAAGTAGCCATTATAATTCCTTTGTATGGCATATGCCTACTACTTAATCCTAATGCAGCTAAAGTGCCTAAAATTATTGAACCAATCGTGGCGAATATTGCAATAATAAAACTATTTTTTGCTGCTAATCCCCAAGGATTTTTAGTTCCATAAATCATATCTTTATACCATCTTAAAGAAAATGCATCTGGATCAAGATTTTTCATTCCCTCTGAAAAAACTAAAAACTCTTCTGCATTAAATGATAGTGGGAAAATTACAAATAAAGGTGCTATCAAAAAGAAAAATACAAAAGTACAAATAGCAATATAAATATAATGCCAAATTCTATATCTAGTTTCTGTATAACTCGGTAATGCCATAATTATCCTAATTTAATATTGTCAACTCCAACTAGTTTGTTGTAAATCCAATAAATAACTAAAACTCCGCTAAGCAGCATTAAGCCCATTGCAGATGCAAAGCTCCAATCTAAAGTTTGTTTCATATGGAATGCAATTTGATTACTTATTAAAGTTCCTGATGCACCACCAACTAATGCTGGTGTAATGTAATAACCAATTGCTAAAATAAATACTAATAAACATCCTGCCCCAATTCCAGGGATGGTTAATGGAAAATAAACTTTCCAAAAAGCAACAAAAGGTGTGCCTCCCAATGATTTTCCAGCTCTCATTAAGCTAGGAGAAATGGTTTTCATTACACTGTAAAGTGGAAGAACCATAAAAGGTAATAATATTTGCGTCATCGCAACATAAGTACCTACTTTATTATACATCATTTCAGGCCTATTATCGTCTGAAACAAGCCCTATCATAACAAAGAAATCGTTTACTACACCTTGTTGTTGAAGCAAAATCATCCAACTAGCAGTTCTCACTAGTAATGATGTCCAAAAAGGTAACAGCACACAGATCATTAGTAAATTTGAATATTTCATAGGCAGAGTTGCGAGCAAATGCGCTATTGGATAGCCCATTAAAAAACAAAATAGTGTAACAAAAAAAGCTATTTCAAGGGTTCTTAGCCATAGAATTCTATGTATTCTTCTATCTTCATCAACTTGAGTAATACTTCCATCAGCCGCATAATACATATCAATACCTTTTAAATATTTTGACATTGTATAAGGTGGAGCAGTTCGTTTAATTGCTTGCCAATACTCAACATTTCTCCAACGCTTGTGAACCCTCATTACTTGTTCTTTAATACTTATGGTTTCATCAATCTTCTTTCTCTTAACTTGTCTAAAAAGTTTTTTTGTAATGGAATTAAAACCATTTTTTTCTTTATTTAATCTTTGACCAAGTTTTCCGTGCTCTTGTTTTTCAACAAGAACTTTAAAATCATAGTAAAAAGCTGCAAAAACTTCTTCCGAAGGTAATTCCTGACCATCCCATTTTTCCATTTCTTTAAATGTTTTAGGGAGCATATTTGTGATCATTTTATCATCTATACTTCTGCTAAACATCTCGCCTATAGGAAAGACATATGTGATGATTAAAAATAAAAGTAATGGTGCTACAAGAAGAAAGGCTTTAATTTTATTTTTCTTCTCAGCTTTTTTTAAACTGACTTCTAAGGGAATTCCGTCAGTTGTTAATATTTGTTTTGTTTCAGAGCTCATAAAAAAATAGGGCGGTTAGTTATAACCGCCCTAAATATATTATATAAATTCAGTGATTAAAACTGAATTATAGGCCTGCTTTCATTGCTTCCCATTTTTCACCGATCTCTGTTCCGTTATCTGCCCAGTAGAAAGGATCAACTAAGAAATAGTTCTTAGTGTTTGCAGGAGCTGTTGGCATTTGTGGCATCATCTCTGTTTTACCATCTTTATACCATGGCTCATTAGCTTTGATTATATCTAAAGATGATAATCTGTATGGAGCATAAGCAATGTACTTCGCACTACCTGCTAACATTTCAGTGTTAGTCATCATAGCTAAAGCTTTTTTAGCATTTGCTTCATCTGGACCACCTTTAACAAGTGCGAAATATTCATAGTCAAGACCTTGACCATCCCATACTTGTTTAATTGGAGCTCCTTCACCTATTTCAGCATTGAAGAATCTTCCGTTCCAACCAGTTGCCATTACAACTTCACCTGAAACTAATAGTTCAGGCGGTTGAGCACCAGCAGACCAGAATACACATCCACCATTAGGATCTGTACATAGATCTTTAATCTTATTCATTGCTCTATCTAAACCACCTTCAGCTTCAAGTTTTCTGTAGATTAAGGCTCCGCCTTTACCCATTTTTACACCGTCAGCAGCTAATGCAATTTCTAAATTAGTTAAAGCACTTTTATAGATCGCTCTTTTTCCAGGGAATTTTTTAGTGTTAAAGAAATCCTTAATTGTTTTAGGCTCTTTACCACCAAATGCTCTCGTATCAAAAGCATAGTTCCATGAATATAAAATGTTTCCTACTGCACATTCACTTGGCATTGGAGCAAAGAAGTCTTTACTTGCAGGAGTTCCATCTGGAGCTGCTGGAAAGTCTTTGTCAAAATCAAATTTAACAAATAAACCTTCATCACATCCATTGATAGTATCAAATGCAAATACGTCTATAATATCCCAAGTTATAGCACCAGCTTCTTTTTGTGCTTTGATTTCTGATAAACCACCAGAATAGTCAACCCAATTGATTTCTATTCCAAGTTTTTTAGCAGTGGGATCACCATACCCAAGCTTTTGTGACTCTGTATAAGCTCCACCCCAAGATGCAACAGTAACTGCAAATGCTGATGAAGTTATCGAAAGTACAAAAGAAAGAGCAAGTAATAATTTACTTAGTTTTTTCATTATTCCTCCGTTTAAACGTTGATATAAATTAATTTATATAAGTAAAAGTACAACAAATAGCTAATGTGAAGTCAACAGCTGATTTTGTCTATAAGTATATATAGTAGATATACGTATTTTAATTGTAATTATTTTGGGTCTAACGCTCTTGCATCAATGCTATTCCAGCCAATATTGATATCTTGATTAACTTTGAGCTCTAAATTGGATGTGCTGTTAGGCACTTTAAGAATGAACTCTGAACTCCCCAAAAGATTGAGTCTAACTCTAGTATGATCACCATGATAGATTACCTCCTCAATTTTTCCACTGAACATATTATCCATTTTATCAGTTGGATTTATTAAAGCTCTCTCAGGTCTCAATGATACAGTTGTTTTCTCACCTTTAGACTTAACAGAAATTGGATTGGCTAGTATTTCTGAATTTGCTAATTTAACTTTGCATTTATCTTTAGCAATATCAACCACTTCTCCATTAAAAGTATTGTTCTCACCTATAAACTCAGCAACAAAAGAATTTACTGGCTTCTCATAAAGTTCAGCTGGATTTGAAAGTTGTTGAACCTTTCCATCATTAAATACTGCAATCCTGTTTGACATAGTTAATGCCTCACTTTGATCATGAGTTACGTATACAACTGTCACACCAATACTTTCATGAATATGTTTTATTTCATATTGCATGCTTTCTCTTAAATTTTTATCTAATGCTCCTAGAGGTTCATCCATTAATACGACTGCTGGATCAAATACTAGGGCTCTTGCAACTGCTACCCTTTGTTGCTGACCACCAGAAAGTTGAGCAGGCATTCTAGTTTCAAAACCACTTAATGAAACCATCGATAATGCTTTATCAACTTTTTTATCTATTTCATCTTTTTCAACTTTTCTTACTCTTAATGGAAAAGCTAAATTTTCATAAACTGTCATATGTGGAAACAATGCATAGTTTTGGAAAACCATTCCGATCCCTCTTTTATGAGGAGGAATATTCGAAATTATATTTCCATCTAATAATATTTCACCGTGAGTTGGCGTTTCAAAACCAGCCAACATCATTAAACAAGTTGTCTTACCTGAACCAGATGGACCAAGCATTGTTATGAACTCACCTTCTGCAATATCTAATTGTAGATCTTTGACGACAAGAACCTTACCGTCATAACTTTTATCTACTTTATCGAATTTAACAAACTCTGGATTTTTAGACATAAAAGTGAATATAAAACATTTGTGTAAATAGATTTCAATAGCTAATTAACTCTTAATATGAAGCTCTTTTGGAAAATTACAGAACAATTCTGATCCATTCTCTGTAACTCTTATAGCCTCAGATGCTTCAACACCCCAATCACCGAACTGCATCACTGCTATCATATGAAAGCAAACATTAGGTTCTAAAACTGTCATATCTCCCTTATAAATATTAAGAGTATGTTCCCCCCAATCTGGAGGATAACCAATTCCTATTGAATAACCTGTTCGAGATTTTTTTTCTATTCCGTATTTATCTAATATTTTCCAAAAAGCTTGCGCAACATCATCCGCTGTATTCCCAGGTTTAATTTGACTTATGCCAGCATTTAAAGCTTCAATTGTTTTGTTCATTGTATCAATCTTTAATTGATTGGGTTTTCCAAGTAGAACTGTTCTCGCCATTGGAGCATGATATCTCTTATAAACCCCAGATAATTCAATAATTGTAGCCTCACCCTCTACAAATTTATCTTGTGTTGCTGTTAAATGTGAAGCTGAAGTACCTTTCCCTGTTGGAAGTAATGTTGCAATACTAGAATATTCTCCTCCAAATTCTTCTGTCCCATAAAATAAAGTTTTTTGAATCTCACCAACTGCATCGCACTGTCTTACTCCTGGTTTAATAACCTCCATTGCAGTTTTCATTCCTTTTTCAGAAATTTTTGCAGCAGATTTCATGAAACCTATTTCAGCATCTGATTTTACTAACCTTGCCCAATTAACTAAACGATCGCTATCTTTGATTTTTGCGTTAGGTAATCCTTGCTTTATTTTTTCATAACAAAACGCAGTGAAATAATGTGCATCCATTTCTAATCCAATGCATAACTTATCCCATTTTCTTTCTTTTATAATCTCTACCAAATTATCATAAGGATGTTTTGGCCAAGTATGAATATAATTTTCGTCATAAACTAAAATATTCTCATCCTTTAAATAAGTTTTAATATATGCGCCGCCTGCATCTTGAGCCCTAACAAAACATAGAGGCTCGTCTGCATCTATATAAACAATTGCACATTGAGCATAATAAAAAGACCAAGCATCATAACCTGTTAGGTAATTCATGTTGTTAGTGTCATGTGAGATTAAAAGATCGATGCCTTTTTCTTGCATCATTTTTTTAACTTTTGTTAATCTTTGCTTATATTCTTCTTTTGTGAACAACATTAATTTTCTTTAAATAATTTACCAAACCCTACTACAGAATTATTTTTATTTATTTTAACAAGCGTATCCCAAATTAAAGCCTGATTGCTAGATAAAACTGTGGTATTTAGTTTTTTTTCTAATTTATCAATGATTGGCAACACTGGTAAAGCTGTACAGGAAACAAAGAGTGCCTCTGCTCCATTTAAATCTATTTCAGATAGAACATTATATAAATAATTCTGATCAACTTTTCCGATATCGTAGTCAGCTTCTATATCAAAATAAGAATTTGATGTAACCTCAAATCCTTCATCTTTAAAATATTCTAAAACTTCATCGTTAAGTTTTTTGCTATAAGGTGTAAATAGACATATTTTATTTATATTTAATTTCTTTAAAGCTTTGATTGCAGCAGTACTTGGAGTTGTTACTTCTGCCATAGGTTTTGCAGCTTTTACTTTTTTCTCAATAGACTCATAACCTGCAGCTATTGTTCCAGATGTACAGCCATAAACAACACAATCGATATCTTGGTCAGGCAGTATATCTTTTGTTACTTCAGTAACTTTGTTTGACATTTTGATCAAATTTTCTTTTGTTAGTGGGTTGTAGCATTCGATACGATTTACAAAGAAATCAACTTCCTTATCCTTAATTACGTTTATAAAATCTCTTTCAATCATAAAATCACTTGCAAGCGCAATAAGTCCAATTCTTGGATTTGATTTGGTAATATATTTAGGATCTATTTTTGTTGAATTCATATTTTAAAAGGTGAATATATCAGAAGTTCTTTAATAATCATTAATATAAAAAATAGTTATGAATATAAAAGATACTTTCCTAGCATCCTTGGTGCCTATTTTTTTAGGCTTTGGTTTTGTAATAGCTAAACCAGCATTTGAATCTTTTCCTCCTATTCTTTTAATGGGTATCAGATTTACATTTGCTGCTTCATTATTAATTTGGTGGTTTCCAATTCCAAAAGGATATTTAAAAAGAATTTTTGTTGCATCATTAGTCGCTAATACATTGCAATATAGTATTACATATACTGGTTTAGATTTAATTGATGCATCTTCAGCAGTTCTTTTGGTTCAGATGGAAGTTCCGTTTGGAGTTATTTTTGCTTATTTCATGCTTAAAGAAAAACCAACTATTAGAGCTTTAATTGGTATAGCTATTGCTTTTGTTGGTGTTTATATTTTAACTGGATCTCCTAACTTGGATGGAAAATTTATTGGAATTGCACTTACAATTTTAGGATCTGCTATATGGGCTCTTGGACAAGTTATGGTTAAACCTTTAAGTAAAGAAATAAATCCTCTAGCGTTAGTTGCTTGGCTAGCATTATTCTCTGGACCAATTTTAATAATGCTATCTGCAATAATTGATGGGAATACAATTAATTATCTAACAAATGCAAAATTAAATCATTGGATTATCGCTATTTATATTGGTTTCATCATGCAACCAATTACATATGGTTGTTTCTATTATGTTTTAAAAAACAACCCTCTTTATAAAGTGCTTCCTATTGTTACTATGGGTATTCCCCCAACAGGTTTATTAGCTGCTATATTTCTTTTAGGTG
Source organism: uncultured Pelagibacteraceae bacterium (assembly GCA_902591695.1). Taxonomy (GTDB): domain Bacteria; phylum Pseudomonadota; class Alphaproteobacteria; order Pelagibacterales; family Pelagibacteraceae; genus Pelagibacter. The sequence continues at coordinate 10,016 of CACJBQ010000005.1, forward strand.
AAAAACCAACACCAGAATTATTTATAGGTGGTGCAATAATCATTATTGGTGTGATTTTAATTATATTTACAAAAAACAAAAAAGAAGAGGAAATAAAATGAAAATTGGATTTATTGGTTTGGGTAATGTTGGTGGAAAACTTGCGGGAAGTTTGTTAAGAAATAATTTTGATCTTACGGTAAGAGATTTAGATGAAAGTTTAACAAATTCTTTGAAAGACTTAGGTGCTAAAGTTGCAAAGTCTCCAAAAGAATTAGCTGAGCAGTCAGATTTAATCATCACCTCTCTTCCATCGCCTGAAGTGTCTGCTGAAGTAATGGAGGCTGAAGATGGAATTCTAAATGGTTTATCAGAAAATAAAATTTGGCTAGAAATGAGTACCACAGACGAAAATGAAGTTAAAAGACTTGGTAAAAAAGTAATAGAAAAAAAAGCTACACCAATGGATGGGCCTGTGAGCGGTGGATGTCATAGAGCAGCAACAGGTAATATTGCTATATTTGTTGGTGGGAAAAGAGAAGCATTTGAAAAAATTTTACCTGTATTAACCATTATGGGAAGAAAAATATTACACACTGGTGAGCTTGGTACAGCAAGTGTGTTAAAAGTAATTACAAATTATCTAGCATCTGCACATTTAGTTGCATTAGGTGAGGCTTGGACTGTAGCAAAAAAATCTAATTTGGATCTATCAAAAACTTATAAAGGGATTGCTATTTCATCTGGTAATTCATTTGTGCATGAAACTGAAAGTCAGGTGATATTAAATGGATCTTACAATATAAATTTTACAATGGATTTAGTTTTAAAAGATACAAGTCTATTTGATAATCTTGCAAAAAAACTAAATGCCCCTTTAGAAATTTCTCCACAAATAGTTGAAATTTTTAAAGACGGTCAAAAAAAATATGGTTCTAGAGCTTGGTCATCAATGATTGTAAAAAGGATGGAGGATTTAAATAATATTAATTTTAGAGCTAATGGTTTTCCTGAAGAGTTAATTGATAGTGAGCCAGAGGAAAAAGGATATGAAATTTAATTAATGTGTTAAGATAGAAAATGTTAGATAAAAGAAAATTTTACATTAATGGTCAATGGGTTGATCCAACAAAAAAAAATGATTTTGAAGTCATTAATCCATGCAATGAGGATCCGTTTGCTGTTATTTCTTTAGGTTCAAAAGAAGACATAAATTTAGCTGTTAAATCAGCAAAAAATGCTTTTGAAACTTGGAAAGAAACAAGCAGGGAAGAAAGGCTCAGTTTACTTGAAAAGCTATCATCAGTTTATAAAAAAAGATTTAATGAAATGGCTGAGGCTATTTCTCTAGAAATGGGTGCACCAATGGATTGGGCAACAGACGTTCAAACGGCTTCAGGGAAAGATCATTTAGATGATTTTATTTTAAGATTAAAAAATTTTAAATTTCATGAACACTTTGATAATAAATCAAATAATCATATCTATTATGAGCCAATTGGAGTTTGTGGGTTAATCACACCATGGAATTGGCCAATTAATCAAATTGCTTTAAAGGTTGTTCCAGCATTCGCAACTGGATGTACAATGATTTTAAAACCATCAGAGATTGCTCCTATTTCTGGAATGCTATTTGCAGAAATGATTGATGAAGCAGGTTTTCCAAAAGGAGTATTTAATTTAGTAAATGGAGATGGTGAAGGAGTAGGAACTGATATTTCAAGCCACCCTGATATTGATATGGTTTCTTTCACAGGTTCAACAAGAGCAGGAAAATTAATTTCAAAAAATGCTGCTGAAACAATTAAAAGAGTTTGTCTTGAATTGGGTGGAAAAGGTGGAAATATTGTTTTTGCTGATAGTTATAAAAATGCAGTAAGAGACGGTATTAGAAATGTAATGAGCAATTCTGGTCAATCTTGTGATGCACCAACAAGAATGCTGGTTGAGAAATCAATTTATGAAAGAGCTGTTAAAGAAGCAGTAGATGAAGCAAACAAAATTAAAGTAGATCAAGCTTCAAAAAAAGGAGATCATATAGGACCAGTAATTTCTAAAATTCAATATGATAAAATTATAAATCTTATTGAAAGTGGAATTTCTGAAGGCGCAACTCTTGCAGCAGGTGGACCTGAGTTACCAAACGGTTTGAACAAAGGATACTTTATCAAACCAACTATATTTACAGATGTAACTAATGACATGAGAATTGCTAAAGAAGAAATTTTTGGACCTGTGTTATCTATAATTCCCTTCGAAACTGAAGATGAGGCTGTCAATATTGTAAACGATACTTCTTATGGTCTTGGAAATTATTTGCAAACTGAAGATAGGGAAAAAGCACATCGTGTTGCTAAAAAATTAAGATCAGGCTGTGTTTACATTAATGGAAATGGAGCAGATGCCGGAACCCCATTTGGTGGTTACAGACAATCAGGTAATGGGAGAGAAGGAGGTGTTTGGGGCCTTGAGGAATATCTTGAAGTAAAGAATGTTACTGGTTGGAGTTAACAGAATTTTTTAAATATCTTAGTCTTCCAATAATTTCATCTCGATCCATGTAATAACCTTGTAAATGTCTATGTCCTGAGTTTGGATCATATTCAGTTCTACCGTGTAATAATCGTCTATTGTTAAAAGAAAAAATATCACCTGGTCCTAATCTAAATTTAATCTGGAATTGATCGTCATGAAGTAAATTTCCAAATCGGTGATGAGCTTTATAAACTTTATCCATCAAATCAGGATGACAGTCTAAAGCGTCCATGGTTGCTACACTAAACCTTATATCATGGTAATCATTATCTTTTGTTAGAGATATCGCGGGTGCGTAATAACTCCTAACAGACTCTTGTGTATAATCCATGTCTCTAAATTTTAAATGAACGTTTACTAGCGTATCAAATATTTCTTTCTCATTTTTTCTCAAATAATCTGCTACTGCAAAGCCATCTACAGCGGACGAGTCTCCGCCTGTTGCAGAATTTACTAAACAATGAAGAAATTGATAGCCAGGTGGTGTTTCAAACCATGGTAAATCCATATGATTTCTTAAGGCATGTGCTGTGTAAGCAGAATTATTTGGTTTAGGAATGTTAATTACTTCAAACGGTGTTTTAAAAAAAGTTTCTCTGGTATGGCTAATTCTGTTTAAAATTTTAAAGCCAGAGTTATTTTCAGTTGGAGCATTTTTTACTATAGCAATTCCAGTATGATGTAAAAGCTCTAACCATCTAATAAGTCCTTCATCTGAACTCATAATTTCGTCATGCTCAATCTCGATTGACTTCAAGTCATTTTGTAAAGAGTTATCCCAAAGTTGATATGGAGATTTATATTTTAAATTATTTTTTATTGTATAGCAGTTTTCTCTCAGCCAATTTTGGTCATAATAACTTACGTGATCTCCTTCACTCCATTCAATTTCAAGCTTACCTTCATTATTTACTGCAAATTTTTTTGGATTAATATTATTTGATACTTTTAAAATATTAAACATTCTATGACGGGAGTCTTTATCATGTGCAGTTGGACAATTGTCTCTTAGCCATAAATAATTAAATTTACTTTTTTTTCCATCACTCCAGTCAACTTCTAAATTTGTAGAATTTTTAGTTATGTTTTTAATTGTAAAATTTTGTTCCATTAATTTTTATAATTTGAATGTTCTCTTTCTAGTTTTCTTAATAAAGCAGCCCACTCTGTTTTTCCATCATAATTATAATCATCAGAGTCACTCATATTTTCCCAAAAATATGCAGCTTTCTGTTTATCTATTTCATGTTTGTTTAAACCCATGGCAAGATTTTTTACCTGAACTGAACATGCTTGCTCTAGATAATAAGCTCTGAAAAATGCTTCTGCAGCAGTTTTTCCTACTGTGTAATATCCATGATTTCTTGTAATCAAAATGTCGTGTTTACTAATTAGGTTTTCAAACTTGCTTCCAAATTCTTTGTCCTCAACAAATTCATAATCAATATATCCGACAAGATGATTTAAATAAACTGCGGCCTGTGATAGATACATCAAACCTTCTTTGGTACCTCCAACTGCCATTACATCGTTGGAATGTCCGTGAACATAAAAATTTACATCATTTCTTTTATTAAAAATCCATTGAGCAAGATTAATGCATCCATCATTCAACCAAGGTCCGTCCAAATCTAATTTTTTTCCATTTTGATCAATTTTAACTAAAGATGAAGCGGTAATTTCTTCATAAAACATTCCATATGGATGAACGAAAGAACAATTCTTATCTTCAGCAGATCTCGCACCTGCACATTGGTTAGCAAGGTCTGTCATGCCGTACATATGTAAAATTCTATAGAGAGCAGACAACTCTAGTCGCACATCTTTATCTGTTTGCGCCATATATAAAATTCTTATTTAAAAAATAAGCAAAAGCAAATAAATACAACTGTTATTTCTTAAAACAATTATAAGTTGTATAATATTTGTTTTACATATCATGATTGTAACTGTTAGAACATTACATCATGTCAAAAATTGAGATCAACAACGTATACAAAATTTTTGGAAACAACCCTTCTTCTGTACTGCCAATGGTAAAAGATGGTGCAACAAAAGACGAAATTTTAGAGCAAACTGGTCATACCGTTGGATTAGACAATGTTTCGCTTAAAATTGAAGAAGGAGAAACCTTTGTTTGTATGGGTTTATCGGGATCAGGGAAATCAACACTAATAAGACATTTAAATAGACTAATCGATCCAACTGATGGTGAAATTTTAGTTGAGGGCACGAATGTAATGTCACTTGATAAAGATAAGCTTATTGAATTTAGAAGACATAAAATGAGCATGGTATTTCAAAGATTTGGTTTATTCCCGCATAAAACAGTAATTCAAAATGTTGGTTACGGATTAGAAATGCAAGGGAAAGGTGAAGATGAAAGAAATAAAATCTCAATGGAAAAAATCGATGCAGTTGGTCTTACTGGTTTTGAAAATCAATACCCTGCTCAATTATCGGGAGGAATGCAACAACGTGTTGGTTTAGCAAGAGCATTAGCTACTGATACAGATATTATGTTAATGGATGAAGCTTTCAGTGCTCTAGATCCTCTAATTAGAAGTGATATGCAGAAACAATTAATTGATCTTCAAGCAGAATTAAAAAAAACGATTGTATTTATCACACATGACCTTGATGAATCTTTAAGATTGGGAGATCATATAGGGATATTAAATTCTGGAAAATTAGTTCAAGTAGGAACCCCAGAGGAAATTATTATGAACCCTGCTGATGATTATGTAAAAGCTTTTGTAAAAGATGTGAACAGAGCAAAAGTTATCAAGGCAAAAATTATTATGAAAACTGCTGATCAAGCTAATGACATAGATAAATCAAACTTAATAAAAGTAAATGAAGATGAATTTATAGAGGATTTTTTACCAAAAATCGTATGCTCTGACTCAAATTGTGAAGTGGTTGATAAAAGTGGAAATGTAAAGGGATACATTTCAAATCAAGAATTACAGTCTTCATTAACAAGATCATAAAGTGTTATTAAGAACTTTCGAAGTAAAAAAGCAATGGGTTGATTACAACAATCATATGAACATGGCTTATTATGTTCTTGTTTTTGATCAAGCATGGGAAGTTGCACTTGAAAAATTTAAAATGGGAGGAACTGCAGCAAAAGATCTTAATAGAAGTACTATGGTTGTTGAAACAAATACGAAATACTTAAATGAAGTTAAAGAAGGTGAAAAAGTAAATGTTAATCTAACCTATTTCGACCATGACAAAAAAAGACTTCATTTAAAAATGGAAATGATTTCTCAAAAAACCAATAAACTTTCAGCCTCTATGGAATGGATATCCCTCTATATAGATTTAAGTAAAAGAAAAGTCACAGAATTTGAGGAAGAAAAAGTAAAATTAATGAGAGACTTTATTGAACAAAATAATTCAAAATTTTCAACTGAAGGTCTTCTATTCACTTCTAAATTGAAGAAATAATTAAATATTCGAGAGATTTTTTTTTTGATATAGGTGCGTAATGAGCACTGATAATAATTCAAAAGGAATTCTTTTAATAATTGCAGCAATGACTTTATTTGCAATGCAGGACTCTTTAATTAAATTTATTTTTGAAAAAGCGGCACTTTATGAAATCTTCTTTGGAAGATATTTTGTTGCTGCAATTTTGCTGTTTTGTTACATCAAATTTAGAGGTCAAAAAGTTTCTTTAAAAACCTATTATCCTTTTTTAACGTTTGTTAGAGTAATTCTTCATTTTTTAGCCTTTTCTGCATTCTTTATTTCTTTAACCTATATGCCTTTAGCTACAGCAAATGCTTTATTTTTCTCATGTCCATTTTTCGTGTCGATTTTTGCGAAATTTTTTTTGAAAGAATTTATTGGTATAAGAAGATGGTCTGCAATTGTGTTTGGTTTTATTGGTGTATTTATTGTTTTAAATCCAAACTTTGATGATTTTGAATATAAAAGTCTACTACCAGTTTTGTGCGCTTTTTTTTACGCAGCTTCAATGACAATAACAAAATATACATCTGATAAAGATGACGTTAATACTCAACTTTTTTATTTTTACCTAATAGCACTAATACTTTGTGGTATTATTTTTGTTTTTATGGGCAATGGTCAACTTAATGATCCTAATTTTGACCCCACTACTCAATTTATATTTAGAGAATGGTTTTCAAACTTTGATTATACTTGGAAGTTTATTTTATTTTTTGGTTTTGCTGCATCCATTGCTTTTGTATGTATTTTTTCTGCGTATATAGTTGCTTCACCTTCAGTTGTTTCATTATTCGAATATTCTTTAATTATTATGTCTATGATTCCTGGTTATTTTCTATTTAATGAAATACCCTCAGCTAGAACCTTCATTGGAGTTGCGTGCATAATAGCAGCCGGAATCTATATTTATATGAGAGAGCGAGTTAGAGATCAGTATATTGCAACTGAAACTCCAGTAAGAAGATGAATAAAAACTATATACCGACAATCAATATATCTTCACTGATTAAAAATAATTTTGAAACTCAAAATGCATTTAATACAATTAAAGAAATTGAAAAAGCTTGTATCAATATAGGTTTTTTTCAAATTACTGGTCATGGGATTAATCTAAAAGAAATTAAAAAAACTTGTGAAGTTGGAAATAAATTTTTTAATTTACCAGACAGCAAGAAAAGAAAATTATCACCTAAAAAATGGAATAACAAAAATAAAAATTTATACAGAGGATATTTTCCTAATGATGTAAATGGAAAAGAAGGTTTGGATATAGGTGATTTAAAAGTAACTAAAAAATATTCTTCAAATCTAAATAATCAATATATAGAATTTCTTAATCTAGATGAGTGTTTTAATAAAAGTTCAATTAATATTTTAAACAAATATTTTGATAATATTTATAGATTGAGTGAAACTTTATTTAAAAGTGTAATAAAACTTAATAAAAAAAATCCCGATATTTCTAGTGCAGCTTTTTCAAGATTAAAAACATTAAGCACATTAAGATTTAATTATTATCCAAATCAAACAAAACCAGTAGAAATATCAAAACAAGACGGGGTTGCGCTTGGATGTGAAACTCATGTTGATAGTGGAATATTTACAGTTCTCTATCAAGATAGAAAAGGTGGATTACAAGTACAAAATAGAAAAAACAAAAAATGGTATGATGTACCATTTAATAAAAAGGCTTTAGTGGTAAATACTGGAAGAGCTTTAGAATATTTAAGTAAAGGCAAATTTAAAGCAACTAATCATAGGGTTTTGTGGAATAAAAGTAAGAGGCTCTCTGTTCCTTTTTTCTTTGAACCTTCCTATGATTTCAAAATGAACCAATCATTTTTAAATAATAGTAAATCTAAAAATAATGGTGAAATTTATGAGAAATTTCTCAACAAATCTTTAAAGAAATTTATTGAATATCAGCGTTAGTAATTATAAAGTTTATGTATAAAGCGATACATAACTCGTCGTTAAAATCAAAGATTTACGAAAGTGGGATCGGTCGTCTTTAAATTAACTTTTAAAGGAGGCTTTATGAAATTTGGTTATTTTTGTAATACCACAAACTGGACACACAAACCTTTTCACCAATTATTAGATGAAACTAAAGAAATCACAGAGTACTGTGATCAAAACAAATGGAATTCAATTTGGTTTACAGAACATCACTTCAATCACGAGGGAATGGAGTCTTGTACAAATCCATTAATGATGGGAGCAGATGCAGCTGCAAGAACAAAAAATATTAGAATAGGCCAAGCTGCAAACGTTATTACTTTTCATAATCCAATAAGATTAGCTGAAGATATAGCTACATTAGACCAGCTTTCTAAAGGAAGAGTTGAAGTGGGTGTAGCAAGAGGAATATATGGTAGGGAAGCAATTAACCTAAATAAAGAAGCTGACTTAAAAGATCAGGCTAAAAATTTTAGATTATTTGCTGAGACTTTAGAAGTCTTGAAGAAGGCGTGGAGTGAAAAATTTTTCAGTCATCAGGGAGAATTTTATACTTATCCATCACCAAATTATGTTTGGCAGCATGATATGAGTCCTCCTAGTGAAGAATTTATGAATATGGAAGACAGTACTATGAAAAAAATTAGTGTTGTTCCACAGCCATACCAACAGCCACACCCTCCAATTCATCAAGTTGTTGATGGAATTAGATCAATTGAGTGGGCTGCTGAAAATAATATTAATGTTATCATGTGGATACCAACCGTAAAAGCTTTGAAACCAAAGTTCGAAGCTTATAAAAATAAAAGATCAGAAGTAACAAAGAAAAATATACCTCTTGGCGAAGGGGTATCTCTTGTAAGAGATATGTTTGTAGCAGATACTATGGAAGAAGCAAAAGAGAAAGCTGGTGAACATATGGTAAATTATATGAGATGGGTTTGTCATTGGAGAGGTTTGGGAAATCATATGGATCCTGGTGAAGAACTACCTGAAACAAAAGGTAAATTGGATTTGTTAAATTATGAATTTTTACATAAAAGAAACATGTTATTTGGAACACCAGAATATGTGATTGATAAAATTCATGAATTAAAATCTGAACTCAATTTACAAAATTTGCAAGTTTGGTCTAATTTTCCAGGTGTGAAACATAAAGATTGTATGAAAAGCATAAAACTTTTCACAGAAAAAGTTATGCCTCACTTCCAAGATGATTTTGATACTGAAGTAAAAAAAGTTTCGTGAATAAAAAACGAAAAAGAATTAGCGGCGGACAAGCTGCTATTCAGTCATTAAAAAAAGAAAGAGTAAAACATGTTTTTGGACTTATTGGTTCAGCAACAATGGAAATTTTTGATGCCCTCTATCATGAAAAAAATATAAAATTTATTGGTGTCAGAGATGAAAGAACTGGCACACATATGGCTGATGGTTATGCAAGAGCCTCAAATAAACCGGGAGTAATCATTGCAGGCCAAAACGGACCTGGCGCTACTAATTTAGTTACAGGTGTTGCTCAAGCAAAAGCAGCCTTTTCTCCAGTTGTTGCAATTGCAGGCTCGTATTCAACTAAAGATAAAATGGAAGATGCATTTCAAGGTTTAGATCAACAGTCTTTGTTTGCACCTATTACAAAGAAAACTTGGACTATAAAAAATTCAAAAATAATTCCAAAAATTATGAGTGATGCTTTTAGTCTAGCAATGAAACCTAGAAAAGGACCTGTTTGTGTAAATTTACCGAGAAATATATTAGCAGCTTCAAACAATTATAATATCAATACAAAAAAACCATCGTTCACAAATGAGAGCAAACAAAAAGGAAATAAGGAAAATATCAAAAAAGCTGCAAAATTAATCGGATCTTCAAAATGTTCGGTAATTATTGTTGGAGCAGGAATTAAGTATAATTCTAAATACAAAGAGGTAATAAAGTTAGCTGAACTATGCAACTTACCTATTGTTACAGCAGCAGGTCATGGAGATGCAATTCCTTTTGGTCATAAATTAAATGCGGGACAAATGGGTCCTAGAGGAAATCCTGTTGCATCAAGATTAGTTAAAAATGCAGATGTCATTTTAGCAATTGGAACGCGTTTAGGATTTAATTCAACTTTTTACTCCTATGAAAATATAAATAAAGAAGCAAAAATAATTCAAATTGAACTGGAAAAAACAATGCTTGGAAAATATTTTCCTGTAAAAGTAAAGATACACGCAGATGCTGCGACTGCAACTAAACAACTTTACGAAGAGATTAAAAAAGAGAAAATTAAATTAAATGTTAAAGATTGGACTAACTCTTATTTACAAGAGAGAAAAGAATATTTGACAAATAGAAATAAAGAAAATTTGGGTTCAAATTTTCCTATACAACCAAAAGGACTATTCAAACAATTAAGACAAGTGCTACCAAGAAACACAGCAATTACTTTAGATGCTGGAACGTTATGTTTGCAGGCTACAGATGCTTTAGAATATTATGATCCTCCTTCATTATTTACTCCATTGGATTTTGGTTTAGTCGGTTTTTCTTTTGCATGTGGTCTTGGTGTCAAGGTTGCAAAACCAAAAAAAACAGTTGTTAGTCTTATGGGTGATGGTGGTTTTGGCATGACAATATCTGAATTAAGTACTGCTGTTGAATATGGAATTAATACAACAACAATTGTGATGAACAATCAAAGTTGGGGTGCAGAAAAAGCTTATCAAAAAGATTTTTTTGGGAAAAGATATTTAGGTGCAGATATTACCAGTCCATCCTTTGATAAAGTTGCGAAACTTTATGGTGCAAAAGGTTTTAAAGTTAAAAAAATTTCTGAGATTAATGAAGCTGTAAGAGCAGCAATTAAATCGAATAAGCCATCTGTGATAGATGTTGATGTAGATCCAAAAGCATTATACAGTTTTAGAAGAGATAGTTTCAAACATAAAATAAAAAAATGAAATTAGAATTAAGAAAATTTACAAAATTTGTAGACAAGACTTTTATTGAAGGTGGTAAAGAAGCGAAAGAACCAGTTTTAATGGTATCAGTAGCAGCAGTGTTTAAAAATCCATGGCATGGTCAGGGTTTTGTTGAAGATCTCAGACCAACTATTTTAGATCTTGCACCAAAGCTAGGCGATTTACTTGTTCCAGAATTGATAAAAGAAATAGGATCACCTGAAAAAATATTGGCATATGGTAAGGCAGGTGTAGTTGGATTGAACGGTGAAATAGAGCATGCTTCAGCTTTTATTCATACTTTAAGGTTTGGTAATAAATTTAGAGATGCTGTTGGTGGAACTTCCTATTTAAGTTTTACAAATACAAGGGGACCTGCTGGATCAAAGATTGCGATTCCTATGATGCATAAAACAGATTCTGGATTGAGACCATATTACCTAACTCATGAATTTACTATTCATGATGCACCCTTCGATGATGAGGTGGTTATTGCAATTGGTGGGGCATCAAGTGGTAGAGCACATGCAAGAACTGGTGACAGATATCAAGACATGAAAGAAATGGGTATTGAGCCAAAATAATTCTTGATGACGACAGGAACTACTGCCTCAGGAACTTATTACTTATTCAATAAAAAGGATCAAGATGTGCCAATAGTATTTGTGCATGGTGTAGGTCTTACTCACGAAATATGGCAGCCTCAGCTTGAATTTTTTAATTATCATTCAACTATTGCCTACGACATTTTAGGTCATGGAAAATCTTCATTAGAAAAAAAGGAAATAAGTTTTGATGATTTTTCTGATCAACTAATTGAGTTAATGGACCATCTTAATATAAAAAAAATACATCTCGTAGGTTTTTCTATAGGGTCTTTAATTGCACGAAATTTTGCGACGAAACATAATGAACGTTTACAGACATTAACTCTTTTGTGTTCTATTTATAAAAGAACTGAGGAACAACAAAAAATTGTTAATCAAAGGTTTGAACAAGCAAAACAAGAATTAAAACTCTCAAAACAAGCCCTGAAAAGATGGTTTACTGATAAATATCTAGAAAATAATCCAGAAATATATGAAAAAATAAGTTCAATTTTGTCTGCTAATAATATGAATAATTTTTTAAAGGTTTACGAGCTATTCGTTAATCATAAAAATGATGAAGATTTTAATAAAATTAAAGCAAGCACACTGGTTATGACAGGTGAATACGACATCGGCTCAACTGTAAAAATGTCTCAAGAATTGAATAGTTTGATCTCTAAAAGTCAATTAAAGATCATTAAAGATGGAAAACATCTTTGTGGTATTGAGTGTGCTGATGATGTAAATTTAATAATCAAAAATTTTATTGGATCAGATGAGTAAACTAAAGCAATATAAAATGTTTATTAATGGTGAGTGGGTAGACTCTGAAAGTAAAAAAACATTTGAAACTTTAAATCCAGAACATAATGAGCCATGGGCAGTTGTTCCAGAAGCAAGTGCTAAAGATGTTGATAATGCAGTTAAAGCTGCTCAAAAAGCATTCGAGGGTGAATGGCCAAAGCTACTTCCTAGAGAAAGAGCTAAATATTTAAGAGCTATTGGAAATCAATTGAGAGAGAATGCAGAAATGCTAGGAGAAATAGAAACAATTGATACTGGAAAACTTTACAGAGAAACAAAAAAGCAAGCAGTTTATATAGCAGAATATTACGACTATTATGCTGGTTTGGCAGATAAAGTTGAAGGAACAGTTTTGCCAATAGATAAACCAAATGTTCAAGCAATAACAACTAGAATACCTATAGGTGTTATAGCTGCAATAATTCCTTGGAATTCTCAAATGTTTTTAACTGCTACTAAAGTAGCACCAGCGCTTGCAATGGGTAACACAGTTGTAATTAAATCCTCCGAACTTGCCCCTGCTGTTTTGTTTGAATTTGCAAAGTTAGTTGAAAAAACTGGTATCCCAAAAGGTGTGGTGAATGTAATTACAGGATTTGGAGATCCCTGTGGTAAAAGTTTAACTGCTCACAATCTAGTTGAAAAAGTTGCATTTACTGGAGGTCCTGAAACAGCGAGACATATAATTAGAAATTCTGCAGAAAATTTATCTGAAGTAAGTTTAGAATTAGGAGGAAAAAGTCCAGTTGCTGTCTTTGATGATGCAGAACAAGAAAATGCAATAAATGGAATTACTGCTGGTATATTCGGTGCAAGTGGACAAAGTTGTATAGCAGGTTCAAGACTTTATTTGCAAAAAGGAATTTATGATGAATTTTTAGACAAGCTTTCAAAACGTGCATCTAAAATAAAAATAGGGGCACCAATGGATCCAGAAACAGAAATGGGTCCTTTAAGTAATTTTAAACAATTAGAAGTAATAGAAAAAAATATTAAAGAGACAATTGATCAAGGTGGAAAAATTAAGTGTGGAGGTGAAAGACATTCTTTTTCAAATAAAGGATATTACTTTCCTCCAACAATTATAGAATGTGATAATCACAACCTACCTGTAGCAGAAAATGAATTATTTGGACCTGTATTATCAGTCATGAAATTTGATACAGAGGAAGAAGTCATTTCAAAAATGAACGATAATCAGTATGGATTATCCTCTGGGGTTTATACAAGCAATTTATCTAGAGGCATGAGAGTTTCAAAAGCAATTAGGGCAGGAATAACCTTTGTAAATACTTATAGATTAATTTCACCCTCTGCACCTTTTGGAGGTATCAAAGATAGTGGGTATGGAAAAGAAGCAGGAATTGACTCAATTAAAGACTATACAAGAGTAAAAACAACATGGTTCTATACATCTGACGAACCTTCTCTAGACCCTTTTTCAATAAGATAATCCGTGTCAATTAATCCATCTAAAATAGGATAATTTTGTCATTGAATATTGATTGTATTCATACTTAAATTGGCTTTTATAAATTGTTAACAATAAAGAGGAAGATAATGAGAAAACTATTTATCGCTGTATTTATGTTTGTATCAAGTTTTGGTTCAAATGTAATGGCAGACGGACATTCGATTAAAATGGGGATCATCTTAGGATTCACTGGTCCTATTGAATCTCTAACTCCAGCTATGGCTGCATCTGCAGAGCTTGCGTTTAAAGAAGCTTCTGATTCAGGTTCACTATTAGGTGGAAAAAAAATTGAAGTTATGAGAGCAGACTCAACTTGTGTTGACTCAGCAGCAGCAACAGCAGCAGCTGAAGGTTTAATATCAGGTGGTGTGGCTGCAATCATGGGAGCAGACTGTTCAGGTGTAACTGGTGCAATTGCAACAAATGTTGCTGTACCAAATGGTGTAGTTATGATTTCACCTTCTGCAACTTCTCCAGGATTAACAACTCTAGATGATAAAGGGTACTTCTTTAGAACTGCTCCATCAGATGCTAGAGGTGGTCAAATTTTAGCTGACATAACTAAAGATAGAAAAGTAAAAAGTGTTGCAATCACTTATACTAACAATGACTATGGTAAAGGTTTAGCTGATGTTTACAAAGCAGCAGTTGAAGCTCATGGTATTAAAGTTACAACTGTAACTGCTCACGAAGATGGAAAAGCAGATTACTCATCTGAAGTAGCAACTCTTGCTTCTGCTGGTGGTGATGCTGTAGCTGTTATTGGTTATCTTGACCAAGGAGGAAAAGGAATCATTCAAGCTTCTTTAGACTCTGGTGCATTTGATAAATTTGTTTTATCAGATGGTATGATCGGTCAATCTTTAGTTGATGCTTTTGGTAAAGATTTAAGTAAATCATTTGGATCAATGCCGGGTTCTACTGGCAAAGGTGCTGGTATATTTGCTGAAGTTGCAAAAGCTGGTGGTGTAGAAGCATCTGGTCCATACACAGCTGAGTCTTACGATGCAGCTGCTTTAATCGTTCTTGCAATGCAAGCAGGTAACTCTGCTGACAGAGCATCTATTGCAAAAAATGTAATGGATGTTGCTAACGCGCCTGGAAAAAAGATTTACCCAGGTGAACTTAAGAAAGGTTTAGATTTATTAGCAAAAGGTAAAAAGATAAATTACGAAGGTGCTACTGGAGTAACTTTTACTGATGTTGGTGAAGCTGAAGGTTCTTTCTTAGAACAAGAAGTTAAAGGCGGAAAATTCAAAACTAAAAAACAAAGATAATTTTTTATCTTAATTCAAAAAACCCCAGTAATTTAATTACTGGGGTTTTTTTTTAAATCAGCTCTTATGGTAGATAGAGCTATGATAATTAGAAAAATCAGACATATTAAATTCATAGTTTTCCAGGTAGTTAAGCTAAGAAATACTCCAGCAGACAAACTGGCTAATGCTTGTATAGAATAAACAATTAAATCATTATACCCTTGAGCTCTAAATTTTTCTTCTTCTCTGTAACACAAAACAAGTAAACTTGTTCCTGAAATGAATAAAAAATTCCACCCAAGCCCCAGGAAAATAAGTGCAACCATATAGTTAATATAATTCTGTTCAAATAAACTGGTAATAATTGTGACTAAAAACAATAAAACTCCCACATACATTATTTTGCTATGACCAAACCTTTTAATTAAATTTCCTGTAACTAGTGAAGGTAAAAACATGGCTGCTATATGAAGCTGAATAACAAATCCAGTCTTGCTTAAACTTATTTTCTCCATCAGATGCATACTTATAGGAGTTGCTGTCATTAAAAAAGTCATTACAGCATAGGCAAAAGCTGAAGCTACAAGCGCCTGTAGAAATCTAGGTTGAGAGATAAGCTCAAAAAAACTTCTTCCAGTTTTATATTGATTGCTAGATATCGTTTTTGGTTCCTGATAAAAAATTAAAAATATTGTTGATAAAATAGATAAAATGGCAAGTGCAAGATAAGAACCTGCATACATATGATCTGAAATAAATCCTTTCGAAATGTTTGCAATGTTTGGACCAATAAACGCCGAACCTATTCCTGCTAACAAAATGATAGAAATTGCTTTTGGTGCATAATCCTTATCCACAACCTCGACTGCTGCAAAACGATACTGATGGCTGAAAGCTATTCCTCCACCAATTAAAAAGCATCCTAAATTATACAAGACAAAACTTTCTATAATTATAGAGTATGCAGTTAAAAGAGATGCAAAGCATGTACCTATTGATGCAAAAATAAACCCTAATTTTCGTCCAATTATACTCATTAACTTTGCAGCAAAAAAAGCAAATAACGCAATTCCAACAACTGACAAAGCCATTGGAAGAGTTGCTAAAGAATTTATTGGACTAAATTTTGAACCAATTATACCACTTAAAAAAACAGTGACCGGTGCAGCTGTAAAAGCGAAAATCTGGCTTAATATAAGTAACGAAAGATTTTTATTCATTAAAAGAATAAATACTTGTCAGCCATATACAAAGCCCAAGCAGCAGCAGCACCTAATATAATATATTTCATTATGTTTACTTTATTTCTATTTTTTCAGGAAGTATACCTTTAGGTCGATACCTCATTATAAACAACAACCCTAATCCCATCAGTAAAAATCTGAAATAAGGAACACTTTCTATTAAGTGAGCTTTAAGTGCATTTGTTTCAGGAATTCCTGCAGTAAAAAAGTTTATTAAGAATAATGATATTGGTGCAGCTTCAATCCATAAGAACCAGACAACAAATCCTCCTAAAATTGCTCCAAAGTTATTTCCACTTCCTCCAACAATTACCATTACCCAAATTAAGAACGTATATCTCATGGGTCTATAACTTCCTGGGGTAAATAGACCATCTTGTGTAACAAGCATTGCACCCGCAATTCCAACTATAGCTGAACCTAAAATAAAAATTAATAAATGTTGCTTAACAACATTTTTACCCATTGCATTTGCAGCTTCCTCATTATCTCTTATTGCTCTCATCATTCTTCCCCAAGGAGAATAAAGAGCTTTTTGAGTTAAAATTAAAAGAATAATTACTACTACTAAGAATAATCCTGAATAACACAATTTTACAAATACTGATGATCCTTCAATAACAAGTTGGTTTAAAGCAGCCTGTCTATCGGCTAAATTCTCGATTACACTTAATTTTCCTGAATTAAACTTTTCAACTAATTTTATAAACCAATCAGTAGTTTGCAGATCTACTTCATAAGGTGCAGGTCTTTTTAATCCAATAACATTTTTGACTCCTCTTGTGAGCCAGTCTTCATGTTTAATAATTGCAATAACAATTTCAGAAATAAGAAGTGTTGCGATAGCTAAGTAATCTGCTCTTAGACCAAGCGCAACTTTTCCAACTATAAAAGCTAAACCACCAGCAAAAAGAGCGCCAACTATCCAAGAAAATACAATTGGTAATCCAAATCCTCCTAGGAAACCAGTTTTAGCAGGATCAACTGCTTCAATAGCTTCTATACCTGGCTCTGCAGAAAATCTAATAAGCAAAATACCTGAAATTATTATTGCAGCTATGCTATATGTTCTGATTTTTGATTTTTCAAATCTTTTTAAAATAAACCTTATAACTAATACCATTACTACTATGAGCCATAAGGCCATTAAAATATCAAAACCTCCTGCCCTCCAGGCTTCTTGAACAGGATCGACAGATATCAATACTGCAGCTAAACCACCTAAAGCTGTATAACCCATAATTCCAAAATTAATTAAACCAGCATAACCCCATTGAATATTCGCACCCATGGTCATGACTGCTGAAATTAAGCAAAGATTAAATATTGATAATGCAATATTCCATGATTGAAAAATTCCAACTAATAGAATTAAAACCATCATGATACTGTATGCTGCAATGACGTTTAAATTTTTTCTCACAATACTTTTCCTTTAAATATTCCTGAAGGCCTATAAAGCAAAACAATCACCAAGATTGAAAATGAAACTGCAAATTTATAGTCTGTTGAAAGCA
Source organism: uncultured Pelagibacteraceae bacterium (assembly GCA_902591695.1). GTDB lineage: Bacteria > Pseudomonadota > Alphaproteobacteria > Pelagibacterales > Pelagibacteraceae > Pelagibacter. The sequence goes on from CACJBQ010000005.1 coordinate 27,808, forward strand.
ATTGAACTAAACCCTCTGGCTCCATACTTGCTGGTAAGACATACATAAAGAATTTCTTGTAGGCGTATGTTAATAAAATTTCAGAAAAGGCAATTACATATCCTCCTAGAAAGGCTCCAAATGGATTTCCAATTCCTCCAACTATTGCAGCTGCAAAAATAGGAAGCATATTATTAAAATAAGTAAATGGTTTAAAACTTTTATCTAAACCATACAAAGCACCGCCTATTGTAGCTAAAATTCCAGCAATAACCCAAGTAACTAAAACTATTTTTTTTGGATCAATACCTGATAGCAAAGCAAGATCTTCATTATCAGAATAAGCTTTCATACTTTTTCCAGTTTTTGTTCTATTTAAAAACCAGAATAATAAAGAGACTAAAACTATTGTTACAAAAATTGTTATTACTTGGGTTGATTTTAATGCAAGACCTTCATTTAAACCCGTCATCTCTTTGAATTCTCGAGCCTTAATAATAAATTTTTCTCCATCAAAAAATCTTCTATCAGCAGGTCCAATTATTATTCTCACTACCGCTTGAGTTACAAACATTACACCTATACTTACCATTGCAAATTGAACTGGAGGGCTTTTCTGGTGTCTATAATATTTGAAGACAAATTTGTCTATTAGAAGCATGTAAAGAATCATGAAAATAATTCCAAATGGGATAGCTAACAGAGCAGTGGGTAAAACACCTAAAGAGACGCCTAAAGATTGAAAATACCATGTGAATAAGATCGTAGCCATGGTTCCAAATGACATCATGTCACCAGTTGCAAAATTAGCAAATCTTAAAATTCCATAGATAAGTGTTACAAATATTGCACCAAGCGCTAACTGAGAACCATAAGTTAATGCGGGAATGAAAATATAATTTAATAAAAGAATTATTGCATTTACAAAATCCATATTACCCTCCCAAAAAAGAGCTTCTTACTCTTGGATCGTCTAATAATTCTTTTCCAGTTCCTGAATAACGATTTTCTCCAGTCACTAGTACATAGCCTCTATCTGAAATGCTTAAGGCTTGTTTTGCATTTTGTTCTACCATTAAGATAGCTACATTTGTTCTTTTAACTTTGACAATATGATCAAATAATTCATCCATAACGATTGGCGATACCCCTGCTGTTGGCTCGTCTAACATTAAAACAGTAGGTTTAATCATTAAAGCTCGACCTAGAGCTACTTGTTGTCTTTGACCTCCAGAAAGTTCACCAACCAACTGATTTCTTTTCTCTCTTAAAATTGGAAATAATTCATAAATTTCTTCAATTATATTTTTGATTTCATCCTCAACAAGAAATGCACCCATTTCTAAATTTTCTTCAACAGTCATCCCTGCAAAAACATTTTTAGTCTGAGGAACAAAAGAAATACCTTGCTTAACTCGATCTTGAGGAGATAATTTTGAAATATCCTTACCGTCAATCTTTACTGATCCAGATTTTAAATTGAGCAAGCCCAACATTGCTTTCATAGCAGTTGATTTACCAGCACCATTAGGCCCCAGAATAGAAACTATTTCACCTTTATTAACATTTACTGAACATGAACTAATAATATCAGGACCATTTCCATAACCACCTGTCATTTCTATTCCTTCAAAATATGCCATTAATTTGTATCCTTTAATTTTGATCCTCTTCCAAGATAGCTTTCGATAACTTTCTCATCTTTTTTTGCTTCCTCAACACTTCCCTCAAATAAAACTGATCCTTCAGCCATTACAATCACCGGATCACACAATCTTCCAATAAAATCCATATCGTGTTCAATCATACAAAAAGTATAACCTTTTTCTTTATTTAACTTTTCTATCGCGGTTCCAAGATCTTTTAACAAAGTTCTGTTAACTCCAGCACCTACTTCATCTAATAGTACTAATTTTGCATCAACCATCATGGTTCTTCCAAGTTCTAATAATTTCTTTTGACCGCCTGAAAGATTTCCAGCAAGCTCATTAGATAAATGTCCTAAATTTAAAAATTCAACAACTTCTTTTGCTTTTTCTTTAACCACAGCTTCTTCTTGTGCTACTAAACCTGGTTTAAATAATGCAGTCATTATTTTTTCACCAGATTGATTTCCAGGAACCATCATTAAATTTTCTAAAACAGATAAATTTGAAAATTCGTGTGCAATTTGAAATGTTCTTAACAACCCTTTAGAAAATAACTCATATGATGGAACATCTGTAATGTTTTCATCATCAAAAACAACATTGCCACCAGAGGACTTTAAGTTTCCAGCAATTAAATTAAATAAAGTTGTTTTACCAGATCCATTTGGTCCAATAATACCTGTGATTGTTCCTCTTTTAACTTTTATTGAACAACCTGAAACTGCAGCTAATCCACCAAAATATTTACTTAAATTATTAATCTCTAAAATATTGTCAGACATTTGATTTATTTGTTTAGTCTTCTGTGAATACTATTTAAAGTTTTTTCTAGAGATTTATAAAAACCTGCTTTGGTTAATTCTTTCACACCTTGTTCATTTAACCCTTTTGGCGTTTGAGACTCTTTTACTAAATTCTTTAAATTTTCTTTTGAATTTACTACAGCATCTTCAGATAAAGCTAAAAATAAAGAAGTAATATATTTTTGAGCATTATTTCTTTTTACGCCTCTTTTTACCAACCAATCAGTCATTACTCTCAACAACTCATAAAAAGGTGCCATCATTCCTGAAGTTGACCAAAAATTAATAGAAGATTTTTCATTTTTAATTTCTACAGTTGTGCCCAAGTTATTGAAAAACGCTTTAACTTTTGAATTAGGAGGGCAAATAGGAACTGGACCTTTCTTTAATGAAATCGGAGGTAGAGGTATTGCTCTTACAATTTTTGCTTTTACTTTAATTGCTTTTTTTAATTGAGATAAAGTAATTGTCGAAATAAAGCTAACAACAGTCTGTGTTGATTTAAACTTTAAATCTTTAATAATTTTCTCACCAACAGTAGGTGTAACAGATAAAAATACCCAATTACTCTGATCTACAATTTGCTGATTGTTTTTGGCTATTACAATTTTTTTAAACTTTCTTTTTAAACCCTGTGCTATTTTTTTATTTCTTGGAGAAATAATAATTTTCTTATAAGAAATTTTTGATTTACATATTCCAGTAATCACTGAAGCTGCAATTTTTCCAGTACCAATAAAACCTAAATTCATAATTTTGGATACTTTATATTGATTATATTGAATTAATTAACAAAAAAAGAACCTCTAATTCTTAGTAATTCTCTGCTTAATTCCTTGTTTTCTTTGAAGGGTTTTCTTCCATGAAGCCAGAAATAATTATTTGCAATAACAGAATAACCAACAGGTAATTTTGTAATTATTTTATTTTTACTCTCCTCCAATCCATCAGATAATCTTTGTAAAAAATTTCCTTGCTCCATATTTTGTGGTTCAGGAAATTGATCTATGTAAGAAATCGTTGGTCTTCCATCTTCATCTGACGAAAATACTGGGTGTTCAACCTTATAATCAATATTTTTACTTTTTGGAGATCCCCAAACGAAATTTTGTTTTCCAACTGGATCATTATATAATTCATCACAATGCTCCCAATCATCAAGGTGCAACATTGCTGTTTCTCCACCTTCAACATTCTGCTCATCAATTTTTGTCATAATTAACCAATCGGTTATATCTTTCACATATGTCCCATCTGTATGAAGATCCATATTCCTATAAGCCTTCCTTAAATAAGAGTCGCTACTATCTTCATGTTTAACATGAAAACGAGCATAATATTTTCCTGCCATAGCATCATGATTGGGTATACCAATCAGATGAGCTATTGCAGTTGATAACTTAACTAAAAATGTATCATTAATTTTTGTAGTAATATTTTTTGGTCCTATAATAAAGCAACCCGTCGATCTATCTCTAATAATTGAGTTCATTAACTCACTTAATTTATTATTTGTCAAATCATCTAAACTTTTAGCTAAAGTAAATCTTGTAAATGGTTTTAGTTCTAATGCTGTTAAATCAAATTTATTAAAAGGGAAAATTAACTTATCTATAATTTCATTTTCAAGACTAATTTTTACGATCCTTTTTGATTGATCATGTTCTTGAATATTTATGCCAGTAATATTTTGCATTCTAAATTTTATTTTACCTTATTTTATAAATCAATTTAATCAGATATAATTATTAATTATTGCCATACAAATAGCTGAGAAAATTGTAGGATAAACAAAGTTTTTCTTAGAAATAAAAAAAACAAACAAAGATAATAATACAACAATTAATCTGCTTGCATAACTTGCCTCTATTAAAACGCCAGCAGGAAAAATTATAGCTCTTGCTATTAATGCTGCTAAAGTTGCGTAGGCTAAACAATTAAACCACTTAAACAGTTTTGATGTTTCTTTTATACCTTCAGATGTAATAGCACCTAAAAATCTAGACAAAAATGTTGCTAAAGACGTAACTAAAATTGCGTAGACAATACTAGCTGACATTATACTCTCCTGCTAGATAAGCTATGGTTCCACCAATTATACCTGCCAACAAAATTGACCACTCTGGTGAGAGTAAATAAATAATTGGTCCCAATATAGTTCCAAACAAAACTGATAGAGTTACTGGTATAGTTTTAGATGCACCAATCATCATACATAAAAAATAAACTGGATTAAGAATTGCTAAACCCAATATCATATCTTTATTCAAATATTCTGAACAAGAGAAACCTATAAATGTTCCAATTACTGATACACTTACTGTTGCGCTTCCAATACCAATCCAATAATCAATTCTATGTTTTTTTGGAATGTTTTTATAATTGCTTTTCATGATTAGCCATGCTGAAATTGCAATAAAATGACAAGAAAAGTAATACTTCCACTTAGGTTGACTTTTGTGCATCATTAACGGAAATAAAGATACAGCCATAGGGTAAAGTCTTGCATTAACAATCCAAACCGCCAAAAAAATATTTAATAAAGAAGCTCCAATTAACATGGACTCAGCCATTACTAGTGAACCTGGTAAAGCATAAGTTAAAACAGTTGAAAAGATACTTTCCTGAATATTAAAACCTAAATTTTTAAATAGAGCTCCTATAGCTATAAAACAACAAGTAAGAGCTATAGCTGGACTATCGTGAGTAAATATAGATCTATACCCTTTAAAGAAAAAATTTTTATTAATCATTATCCACCTAGGAACAGTCTACCAACATCAGGATTTTGAAGTAAATCATCTCCTTTACCTGCAATTGCAGTTTGCCCAGATACCAAAACGTATCCTATATCTGCAAACTCCAATCCTTTTTTGGCATTTTGCTCAACTAGAATGATTGTTTTTTTTTCATTTTGCTGAAGATCTCTTAATATTTCAAAAACCATCTCAATATATCTAGGTTCAAGTCCAATTGAGGGTTCATCTACTAAAAGTACTGAAGGTTTCATAACTAACGCTCTAGATATTTCTAGCAATCTTCTCTCACCGCCAGATAAAACTTTTGCAGGTTGGTTTCTTCTATTTCTTAGCCTTTCATACTTTTCAAAAATTCTTTCAGCCTCTTCAAATGACTCATCTGTTTTTTCTTTTATGTATCCTCCCATTAATAAGTTTTCTTCTACTGTCATATCTGGAAATACTGAGTTATCCTGCAATATATAAGCTATACCAACTGACTTTAACTTTTCTGCTGGTGTAAGATTTGTAATTTCTTTTCCCTCAAGTTCAATTTGGCCAGAAAAAATATTTGTAAAACCATATATTGAATGAAGAATTGTAGATTTACCTGCACCATTAGGTCCAATCAAACATAAAGACTGAGCTTTATTCACGAATAAATCAAAGTTATGTAAAATTTCCATTTTTCCATAACCTGCATTTAAATTTTTAATAGTTAAATGAACTTCGTTTGGAGATAATTTTTTTAAATCATCTGGTGTTGGAGCTTTTCCTAATACTTCATATTGGTTAGACATTATTGAGCTCCTAGATACGCATCAATGACACGTTTATCATTTTTAATTTCATCTGGTGATCCATTAGCCAACATTTTACCGTGAGCTAAACAAAAAATATTTTCTGCTAATTGCATAATCACCCTCATGTTATGTTCAATCACCAAAAGTGTTATTCCAAAATCTTGATTTACTTTAATTAATCTATCAATAATACCATTTATTAATGTTGGATTAATTCCAGCTGTGGGCTCATCTAGCAGTAGCATCTCTGGTTCATTCATCAAAGCCATTGCCAGTTCTAATAATTTTTGCTGCCCAAAAGATAGATCTCCAGCTCTTAGCTTTCTTTTTTGATATAATCCTACAAAATTTAATAGATTTTCAGCTTTTTCAGTTAAATCCTTTGGAATTTTAGAAAATATTTTCATTAAATTTGCATCACTACCTTTGTGACTAATAAGCATATTTTCTATACAATTAAGTTTTCCATAAATTCTTGTTTGTTGAAAAGTTCTTAGAAGTCCTAACTTAGCAATAACTGGGACTGGTAACTCTGAAACTTCTTTACCATTAAATTTAATTGATCCATTATCTATTGGGTAGGTCCCTACAATTGAATTAAATAATGTAGTTTTTCCTGAACCATTTGGTCCAATTAATCCAACTATCTTCCCTTTTTCAACATTCATTGAAATGTCAACATTTGCTTTAACACCTCCAAATGATTTACTTACATTGCTTACTTCTAAAATACTCATTTAAGTTCTACCTGTGCTTTACGATCTTTTTCATCAACTACTTCACCAAATCGTTCTGGATATTTTTCTCTTAACCATCCCATAATTCCCTCTGGGAAATAAATTACAATTACAACAATCAAAACTCCAAGAGCAACGTACTGCCATCCTAAAAAGAATGTCCAAAAACCCTCTTTAAATATATGAAATATTGTTGCACCAATAACTGGACCCCAAAGTGTTCCTTTTCCACCAAGTATTGCCATCAGTACCATGAATACACCCATCTCTCTTCCATCAAAAGCAACATCTGTCGAGTCTATGTAACCAACTAGGCCACCCATTATTCCACCGGCCAATCCACAAAAGAAAGCTGAGATCATCCAACCAATAATTTTATATTTCATTGTTTCAATACCCATTGCTTCAGCTTTATCTTCATTATCTCTGATAGCATTAAGTATTAATTTGAATCTCGTAGAATAAATTGAACGCACTGCAATAAATGTCAAAATTAAAGTAAAGAAACTTAAGAAATAAAAAAATTCTCCTCTTGCTTCTAAACTCCCTACGTCTGGAAATGGTGGAGTAGTAAAACCTTGACCTGCTCCAATTATTTCTATACCTCCAGAAATTTCACCTGCAGCTACACCTAAACCCAATGTACATATTGCAAAGTAATGTCCTCTTAGTCCTAAAATAGAGTACCCAATTAAACCTGCTACAATAGTTGGTACAACTGCAGCAACTATCAATCCGACAGCCATTCCTTGAAAAAACTGGGTAGGTGTATGCACAAATGTTTTTTCACCACCACTCTCTGTCCATTCTGCTAATGGAAAAAACATTCCAACCTGAACAGATGCACAAAGATACATCCCAAGACCATAAAACAAAATATTTCCAAATGAATTATACCCCATTTCACCACCTTGGATATTCCATGTAGTCGCAAGAACAATTAATACACAAAGTATAGATAACTGAACTTTAAAAGCTGGAAAAAGGAATGGCGCTGCTAAACCAAAAATCAAAATACCAGAGTATAAAATTAAATTATTCTTGTTCATATAAGTTGTTTATTTTATCTCTAAATTTTTGGTCAACTGTAAAGTAATGTCCATTTTCTTCATGTACGCTTGATCCATTTAAATGATACTCATCTATATGTTTTTTAAATTTTTCGATATCAACTTTAATTATTTTTCCAGTATCATCTTTAATTTCAACTTTTTTCACTTTAGGTACTCTCTTTTTCTCGAAAGTTTAAATCTTCTGTAAACTAAAATTAATACTAATAGTAAAAATACAGAGCCAATTCTAAATTCTGTTCCTAAAATATAGTCTGCAAATTCTTCAAATACACCAAGACCCATACCAGACATTGCAACTCCTGGTAAATTTCCTAGGCCCGCAACAATAACAATCATAAATGATCGAATTGTATATGGTAATCCCATATAAGGGTGAATTGTGAATGTTATAGAAATTAATGCTCCAGCCACACCACAAAGAGCAGCATTTATACCAAATGTTGCTGCATAAACTTTTTCTGTATCAACGCCTAAAATTTTAGCAGCTCTAGCATTTTGTGCAGTAGCTCTAATAGCTCGTCCAAGCTTAGATTTTTTCATATAAATTACTAAACAGGCAGCAAATAAAATACTTATAAATGCTGAAAATATTTTTGAATTAGGTAAAACAACGTTGCTGTCAAACAACATGGTTGTTCCATACCCAGAGTTTGCAAGAACAACGTCTGCTCCAAATGCAAAGTTCATTAATTGCATGAACAAAATACTTATTCCAAAAGTTGCTAAGATTGAGATAAATAAATCTCTATCTACTACTTTATTTATTACGAGTTTGTAAATTGCTATACCAACGAAATACATTATTACTGGCGCAACAATCACACCCCATGCTGGATGAATACCGTAGAGATACATAAAATATGCTATGTATCCTCCCAAAATAACAAGATCTCCTTGTGCAATATTAATTATATTCATCACACCCCATTGAAGTGCCATTCCGTAAGCAATTAATGCAAATAAAACACCTAAAAGAATTCCATCCAAACAGGCTTGAACTGTTATCATTGGATATTGAAATACAAGAAAATCCATAAAATTATTTTTTGGGTTATATAAAAAAAAGCCCCCTATGACTAGGGGGCTTCAATATTTTATTTTATCTTTCTGACCACTTAGGAACTGGGTGAATCAACTTAGCAGAAGCCCATTTTAAAGGAGCAACAACTTTGTTTTCACATTTTCCTGAAGCATCACACATTACTTGGAAAAGTACCATTGGCTTGTCAACATTCTGACCACCAGGTGCAAATTTAATATTTCCATAGAATGTTTGCATGTTAGTAGCTGCAAGAGCATCTCTTACTTTCTTTTGATCGAAAGAATTTGCTCTTTCAAATGCATCTTTGAATACCAATAAAGCAGCTGAAGACTCAGCAGATTGGTAAGGCGGATCATATCCAAATTCCTTCTCAAAGTCCGCAGCATAAGTCATTCCATCTTTAAAGAAATCATCTTTATAAGTTAGTGACTTGTGCCATTGAGAAGCACAAAGTGCATACTGTGAATTTTTACCATGCTGTTTAGATAATTTTGCAGCATCACAGTGAGTCATAGCCAACATAGGAACATCAACTTTCATTTCAGCAATTTGTCTGATCGCAGTTAACGCACCTTTTGTGTGACCTGATACAACAAGTACATCTGGTTTCATTTGTTTTACTTTAACCAAAGTAGCAGCCATATCATTTAGCTCTTTAGGTAATTTATCGTCGATTATGATTTTAGAACCAGTTCTTTCTGCAGCATCTAAAATACCTAATCTAACGTCCTGTGAGAATGCATCTTGTTCAAAAGCTTGCGCAATTCTAACCCCTTTTCCCCCATTTAACTCAACTGCTGTTTCGATAGCTACATCAAGATATAGGTTAGCTGGAGCTAATACAGCAAATAGATATTTGTAACCTTTTGTAAACAAAGATCTAGATGCACCATTTGCTTCAACCATTGGAACACCATACTTTTCAGTAACTGGCGCAATCGCTTTAGTTAAACCAGAACTGTAAGGGCCAAGCATAAACTCAACACCATCTTGTGAAATTAATCTTTCTGCAAGCTGTGCAGCTCTCTTAGGGTTTGACTCATCATCATAATAAATAATATCAAACTTATAAGTTTTTCCACCAACTTTAACACCACCCATGCTGTTAATTCTGTCAACGGCCATGTTATAACCATTTTGAGTATGAACACCATTAGATGAGTATTTACCAGTTAGGGAAATAGCAGCACCTAAAATAATTTTGTCACCAACAACTTTCGCAAATGATGCAACAGAAGTTGAAAATAAAATTACTAATGCAGAAACAAAACTTAAAATTATTTTATTTAATCTCATTTTATTTCCTCTTTAATTAATTAATTATTACTCGATTAAATAAAGAAATTTAATTTTATGCAAGTGGCAATAAAGGCCAAATTTAATTAATATTGTTGGGTTACAACAATTATTGCGGCAATAATTACTAAAACACTCGCAGAAATTGTATTAATTGTTTTTGGATTAGCAGTTATCCATTTTATTAATTTTTGTGCGAGCATTGCGTAGCCAACTAAAGATAAAAAATCTAAAACGATGTAAGTTGTAATTAAAATTATAAATTGAACCAATAAATTTGAATTAAAGTCAATAAATTGTGGGAAAATAAAAGGAAAAAACATCCAAGCCTTAGGACTTGTACCAGCAACTAAAAAACCATCTCTAAAAAAAGATAAGTTGCTTTTTTCTATATTTCCCTCATTTAAAAAGTTTTTTGGTCGAGATTTATAAATATCGTAGGCTAAATATAATAAATAAATTATTCCAATCCATTTAAACGCATTAAGTATCATCGAGTTCTCTGAAAAAAAAGATCCAATCACAAAAACAACTAAAGTTGCCTGAAATAAATTTGCAGTTACATCACCTAAAGCAGACCATACACATTTTCCGACACCGTAATTCATTGAATAAGAGATAATTACAATTCTAGGAGTTCCAGGTGTAATAAATAAAAAAATAATTATCTGTAGATAAAGTATAAAATCTAGGGGGAGCATAAAAAAAGATAGTCCTTAAAAACCGGGAGCTAAAGATGGCTAAGAAGGACTATCTAATACATATTATCAGAGGTTAAAAAAAATGCATTAAATTTTTTTTTCAAATATAAAGGATTTATGAAAAAAAAAGGTCACAGGCCAATTACTAGAGTCAAAAATCCTGAGCCCAAAATGGACGATCCAGATTGGATCATTTGGGCAGCCTGGGCAGATAGGATCACTTTTGAGGAAATTGAAAAAAAAACGGGAAAGAAAGAATCTGATGTAATTAAGATTATGCGAAGATCTCTAAAACCATCATCTTTCAGGTTATGGAGAAAAAGAGTAAATCAAAAAAGTATTAAACATCGAAAAAAGTTTGAATATTCAAGAAAAGAAATAACTAGTAAAATTAAAAAAGGTGACTATCTATAAATCATGAAAAAAATTACCATGTATACAGGCCCACTATGCAACTATTGTGAAGCTGCAAAAAGATTATTAACTAGAAATAACGCTCCTTATAATGAAATTGATATTTCTAAAGTTGCAGGTGCTGCTGACGAGATGATTAAAAAAGCAAATGGCAAAAGAACAATTCCACAGATCTTTTTTGATGATCAGCATATTGGTGGTTACGATGAAGTTAGAGCACTAGAAAAAGAAAATAAACTTCAAGATCTTTTAAAAAATTAATTTAATAAATTTAATCTTTTGGTTTAAAAATTAAACAAACACCGTTATTACAAAATCTTTTTCCTGTAGGTTCAGGCCCATCATCAAATATATGACCATGATGTCCTCCACATTTTTTACAATGATACTCAGTTCTTGCGTAACCTATGTGATGATCCGTTTTGGTTTCAAATACATCTGGTAAAGAATCATAAAATGAAGGCCAGCCTGATCCACTCTCATATTTTGTTTTTGAGTCAAATAATTTTTCTCCACAATTTGCACAATGAAAACTCCCTTCTCTCTTTTCATGATTAAGTTCGCTTGAACCTGCGCGCTCAGTTCCTTCTTCGAACAAGATTAATTTTTGCTCTGCAGTTAAATTTGAATTTATTTTTTTTGTCATGATCCTATATATTTAGCACAGGATTTGTGTAAGATTGAATGTAATTCAACTAATTTATTAAAATCTTTATTATAACCACCACCTAAAACACCACAAATAGGTATTCTTTTAGAAAAAAAGTTTTCAATAACAAGCTCGTCTCTAGATTTAATCCCTTCATCAGATATTTTTAATTTACCTAACCTATCGTTAAAATGAATATCTACCCCAGCTATATAAAAAACAAAATCAAAATTTTCTTGATTTAACTCCTTTAAATAATGTTTGAGTGTCTTAATGTAAACGTCATCCTCCAAATTATCTTCTAGCTCCACATCTAAATCGCTATTAGATTTTTTTGCTGGATAGTTAGTTTTAGAGTGCATACTGAACGTAAATACACTTCTGTTTTCTTTAAAAATTTCTGAATTTCCGTTTCCTTGATGAACATCTAAATCAACAATTAATATTTTATTAGCCAAACCTCGATTTAGTAAATAATGGGCAGCAACAGCTACATCATTAAAAACACAATATCCAGCTCCACTATCGTAGTTTGCGTGATGACTGCCTCCAGCAGTATTGCAGGATATTCCGTAATTAATCGCAAGTTTAGATGCTAAAACTGTACCCCCCGTAGCGACCAAGGACCTCTGAACAACACTATCAACAAGGGGAAATCCAATTTTTTTTACTCCCTCTTTATTTAATGTTTTGTTTTTAATGTTAGAAATATAATTTTTTGAATGTGCGTAACTTAATGTTTCAAACGAACAAGCATATGGTTTGTGAAACTTTTTAACAATTTTATTTTGGATCAAATAATTAGCCAATTCTCCAAATTTGTTAATAGGAAATTTATGGTCATCTCCAATTTTGGCAAAATAATCCTCGTGATTAACCACTGGTAAATCCATGGCTACTCTAAAACACGGACAGGCTTTCCATCAACGCAAGCCTCTAATCCTTCAATCATTTGATTATAAAAAATACTATAATTTTCTGCCGTCACATAACCTATGTGTGGTGTAAGAAGTGCATTAGGTAAAAATCTAAGTTTGTTATTCTCTGGTAGAGGCTCTTTGTCATAAACATCTATGCCTGCTCCTGCAATTACATTGGTTGACAATGCAATAATTAAATCATCCTCATTAACAATAGGTCCTCTAGAAGTATTTATCAAAAAAGCTGTCTTTTTCATTTTATCAAATTCATTTATGGTAATACAGTCTTTATATCTTTCACCTCCTTGAACGTGAATTGAAAGTACATCAGAATTTGTGATTAAGTCATCTTTGCTACAAGGGAGTACGTCTAATTCTTTGCACTTGTCTAAGCTCAAGTTTTCACTCCAGGCCATTACTTGCATCCCAAATGCTTTTCCAATTTTTGCAACTTCTGTACCTACTCTGCCTAGACCAATTAAGCCTAGGATTTTTCCTTTTAATTCTACTCCAATTGTAGTTTGCCAATACCCTTGATACATATTGTCAAACTCCTCTTTAAAATTTCTAGCTAAACCAAGAATTAGCGCCCAAGTTAATTCGGGTGTTGGGTTTAAATTTATATCTGTACCACAAACTGTAATTTTTCTTTTCTTTGCAGCTTCTAAATCAATAGATCTATTGCGTAATCCACTTGTGATTACAAATTTTAAATCATTTAAATTATCAATTAAATTTTTTGTAATTGGAGTTCTTTCTCTCATTATTAATAAAGCTTCAAAATCAGCTAACTGATCAATTGCATCGGCCTCGTCTAAAAAAGGTTCACTAAAAATCTTAAACTCATATTTCCCAGATAGTTTTTCTAAATCTACAAACTGTTGAGCAACGTTTTGGTAATCATCTAATATAGCAACTTTAAGCATTTTTAACTTTCTTATTTGATAACAATATTCCTGTAATAATAAAACAAGCGCCTAAAATATGATAAAACATAAATTTTTCACTAAAAAAAATCATTGCCATAATTGCGCTTAATATTGGCATTAAGTGTAAAAAAACACCAGAGCGATTAGCGCCAATCATGGATATTCCTTTTATCCATAAAAGAAAAGATGCCAAACCTGGAAACAAAACTACATAGGATAAAATTAAAATAAAAGGTAGTTCTAAATTAATTCTAAAGCCAATTTGATATTCAATAAAATAAACTGGTATTAAAAATACTAAACCAAAAGTAATTACTACCTGAAGTAATGATATTTGAGATAACTCATATTGTTTCCCCTTTAATAAAGTTGAATATAATGCCCATGAAAACATTGCTATAACCATAGTTATGTCCCCTTTATTAAAATCTAAATTTTTTAATATCTCTACATTTGCTTTTGTTATAATCATAATTACACCTACAAAAGAAAATACTACCCCTATAATTTGAAAAATATTTGTCTTTTCAATTTTTAAAATTGAAGAAAACAACATGATCATCACAGGTATAGTTGAAATCATTAAAACTCCACTAATCACCTGAGTAAAATTTAATGAATAATAAACAATCGAATTAAATACTGTTATACTAGTAACTCCCAAAACAATAAAAAGTTTATAGTTTTTAATTATATAATTTCTTTTCTCTAATATTTCAGGAATTGTGAAAGGTGCTAAAATTAACCAAGCAAAAAGCCATCGATAAAAATTTAATGAAAAAGGAGGAACTTCATAAAAACTTGCAAGTTTACCTACTACAAAATTTCCTGCCCAAAAAGTTACTGTTAAAAATAGATATAAATAAGCTAAAAAATTGTTATCTTTAGTCACTTAACTAAATCTAAGCGAACTATAAGGTTTTAAATTTAAATTTGTATTTTCGTTCGCTATCATCCCTGAAACAATCTTTCCAGAAATTGGGCCTAAAGTCCATCCTAAATGATGATGCCCAAAACAATAATAAATATTTTTGTAATTTTTTGATGGCCCCATAACAGGTAAAAAATCTGGTAAAGTTGGTCTAAATCCTAGCCACTCATCCTCATGCTCAGGTAAATCACCAAGCATATATTTTGCATTATTTATCAAATTTTTAACTCTTGATTTAGATAATGGATTATTTAATCCACCAAATTCTACAGTTCCAACAACTCTTAAACCTTGTTCCATCGGTGTAATTCCAAATCCACGGTTGGAAAATATGACGGGTCTACTTAATAAATGATCACAATTTTTAAAATGAACATGGTATCCACGCTCTGTATCTAAGGGTATTTTTTCACCAAGATTATCTGTTAATTTTTTTGAAAAAGCTCCACAAGCTATTACTGCTTTATCAAAAACATAACTTTGAGTTTCAGTTTTAAAAACTGGTTTTTCTTCATCAAAACTAATATCTTTAATATTTACTTTATTAAATTTTCCACCTTTTTTTAAAAATAAATCAAATAGTTTTAAAAGAATTCTTTTCGGATTTCTTGCATGTCTTGCGTAAGGATAATAAACTCCAGCATGATAGAATGGTTTAATATTTGGTTCTAGATCATGTATTTCAGCTTTGGTAACTAATTGTTGTTCAACACCCAACTCTTCTCTTACTTTAATTTCTAATTCTCTACTTTTTAAATCTTTATCGTTCCATATATAGAGAATTCCTTTGTTTTCAACCAAACCTTCCAAGTCTACCTCTTCAAATAATTCATCATATGCAGGTAAAGCTAGATCTAAAATTTGATGCATATTTTTAGCAGTATGCATCATCTTAGTTTTAGTTGTATTCATTATAAATTTTATAAACCAAGGAATCATTTTGGGAACATAATTCCATTTTAAAGCAAGTGGACCTGAAGAACTAAGCAACATTGCAGGCACATCTGCTAGAACATCAGTTCTGTTTAAAGAAAGAGATGCATATGGTGAAAAGTGACCTGCATTACCATAAGAGGCGGCTTGGCTACCTGGGTTATCTCTATCAAAGATAGTTACATCGAAACCTTTTTTTTGAAGAAACAAAGCATTAGACACACCTTGAATCCCTGCTCCAGCTATTCCTACCTTAGTATTTTTATTCATAAGTTTGTTATACAATTAAAAATTAAATTAAGAGAGTGACAAATTATGCAATCATTTGTTTATGATTTATTTTTGCACTCAATACTATACCAAATCCAATCATAGTGGCTAACATTGAGGAACCTCCATACGACATGATGGGTAATGGAGAACCAACTATAGGTAGCAGACCCAAAACCATAGATAAATTTACTACAATATAAATAAAAATTGCAAAAGCATAACCAAAACAAAAAAGTCTAGCAAAATTGCTTCTCGAAATTGCACCTATTCTTACAATTCTAAAAATTATTATTGAGTATAATATCAAAAGAACAACTGAGCCTATAAAACCAAACTCTTCTGAAAATAAAGTGAATATAAAATCTGTATGTTTTTCAGGTAAAAAATCTAAGTAGCTCTGAGTTCCTTTTAAAAAACCTTTTCCGTTAAGGCCTCCTGAACCAATAGCTATTTTTGACTGTATAATTTGATATCCAGCACCCAAAGGATCTCTATCTGGATCTAAAAAAGTTAATATTCTTAATTTTTGATATGGTTTAAGAAATGAGATTATAAATGGAAGCGAAATTAAGAAAGTAATAAATGAGTATATAAAATATTTAATTTTCATACCTCCTAACCACAATATAATTAATCCACTTAATGCAATTAATACAGATGTACCAAGATCAGGTTGAGAAATTACAAAAATTATTGGAATTATTATAATCGATAACACAATAGTTATACTAGTAAATGAATTAACATTTTCTAGTTTTATTCTATGAAAGTATTTTGCAAGACACATTATGATTGCTATTTTCATAAGTTCAGAAGGTTGTAGAACAAATAAATAAAGATCCATCCATCTTTGTGAACCAGAAGACTTTATTCCAAAAAATGAAACATAAATTAATAAAAGTATTACTATAAAATAGATTATATAAGAAAAGTTATGCCAAAATTTTATGTTAAAGAAAGCCACAAAAATCATTAAGGGGAAAAAAACTGCAAGTTTTACAAAATGATTTTTTGTATGAAAAAGTATTTGTCCACCATCTGTAGAATACATAACAAAAACACTTAATACAGAAAGAAGGATGATAGAAATCAATAGTATATAATCTAAGTTTTTTATTTTTTGAAATAATGTAATCTCATTATTCAATCTATCGTGCTGAAACATTTAAACGGTAATCCTCTCAAAATTTGATTGTTTATTTCTTAAATGATGTCTGTCGATGATTAATTTAAATAATTTTTTTGCAATTGGTGCCGCTGCCTTACTTCCCGAACCGCCATGCTCAACAATTATACTAAGCGCATATCTTGGGTTAACATATGGGCCATACGCAACATACAAAGCATGATCTCTATCTTTGTATGGTATTTGCTCTAATTCTAAATCCAATTCCCTCTCTCTTTTGCTAATTCTCTTGACCTGAGCTGTTCCAGTTTTTCCTGCAAATTGATATTTAGGGTCATCAATTCTTGATTTATAAGAAGTTCCAAATCTTTCATTGGTCGAAGCAAACATTGCTTCTTGAACAATCTTAATATTTCTTTGGTTTTTAAATAACTTTTTATCTAACAATTCCGCAGAGTCGGTATCAAATAATAACCCGCTTTCCATTGATTGTTTTGCATCTTCATAAGAAATTGGATTACTGTCTACAATTATTTTTGGTTTTATTGCATATCCTCCATTTGCAATTTGTGCAGTCATCATACAAAGTTGTAAAGGAGTTGTTTGTGTATAGCCTTGACCAATACCTGTGATTAAAGTTTCACCTAATACCCAGCCTCTTCCTAGATTATTTTTTTTCCACACTGTGTTAGGAAATAACCCTTTTTTTTCGGTGTCAAAATAATCACCAAGTACTTTTTTGCCTAAGCCAAACTTTTCAGCTGTAATGTTTAATCTATCGACACCTAATAATCTCGCAACCTCATAAAAATAGGTATCACAAGATTGCTTCATAGCATTTTTTAAACTTACCCAACCATGTCCTTTTTCCTTCCAGCAGTGAAATGTTTGTCCATACAGCTCCATTTTTCCTGTGCATTTAACTTTAAACTTTGTATCTATTACTTTGTTTTCTAAAGCTGAAAGCGCAACGATAGGTTTTATTGTTGAACCTGGTGAGTATAGACCTGAAAGAGTTTTGTTTATTAGTGGTTTTAACGGATTATTTCTAATTAATTGCCACTCATCTTGACTTATTCCGAATAAAAATAAATTTGGATTATAAGATGGAGATGAATACATTGCTATTATATCTCCAGTATATATATCCATTACACTTATAGACCCTGCTTTTTCATTTAACAATTCCCCACAAGCTTTTTGTATTTCTGTATCTACAGTTAGACGTATTTTTGATCCTTGTTCACCTTTTTGATGCTCGAGTTGATTAATTCTTTTACCGTAAGCATTTACTTCATATCTTTGAATAGCATTTGTTCCAATTAAATGATTTTCAAGTCTTTTCTCTAAGCCTAGTTTTCCAATTTTCATTCCTGGTACAAATCTTTCTTGGATAATTTCATTTTCTAAAATTTCTTGTTCATTTGGTTGACTCACATATCCAAGGACATGTGTGTATACTTCATTAAATGGATAGTTTCTGGAGATTGTCATTACTGGTTTAACACCAACAAGATCGTACAAATAATTATTAATTTTTACAAATTGACTCCAGCTTAAGTTTTCAGAAACAATAATACTATCCCACGGTTTTAGCTCTGCTTTTAATTTATTTATTCTAGCAATTCTTTTATCACTTAGATTTAAAAGATTTTTCAATCTAACTAGTAAATAATTAAAATTCTCAACTTGCTCTGGAATTATATGTAATTGATAAACTTTTAAATTTCCTGCAATTACATTTCCAAAATAATCAACAATATTTCCTCGTGTAGGTGGGAGTTTCCATTCTCTAATTCTATTTTTGTCTGAAAGTGTT
>CACJBQ010000006.1 GCA_902591695.1 uncultured Pelagibacteraceae bacterium
AAAAATATAAAATTCCACTATATTCAAATGTAGATAAAATTTTAAACTCAAAAAAATTAGATGCAGTGATTGTTGCTACTCCAAATCAACTCCATGAAAAGCATACAGTCAGTTTTCTAAAGAAAAAAATTCCAGTGTTATTAGAAAAACCTATTTCAGATAATATTAATTCAGCTAAAAAAATTATTAGTAGTGCTAATAAAAATAAAACACCGTTATTGATAGGGTATCACAGAAGACATAACTCAATAGTATCTAAGGTAAAAAGTCTTATCGACAAAGGAAAATTAGGAAAAATTGTTTCAGCAAATGTGTTGTGTTGGCTTTATAAACACAAAGCTTATTACAAAGAAAAATGGAGAATAAGTAAAGGAGGAGGGCCTCTAGGGATCAATTTAGTCCATGATATCGATATGATTTGTTATTTACTTGGATCTATTAAGTACGTTCAAGCTTTTACAACTAATAAAAATAGAAAATTTGAAGTTGAAGATACAGCAACAATAACCTTGATCTTTAATTCAGGAGCGCTTTGTACACTTAATTTATCAGATACAATTGTTGCACCGTGGAGTTACGAATTAACCGCTGGAGAAAATCCTGCATACCCAATTACCAACCAATCTGCATATATGATTGGAGGGACAAAAGGTTCTTTACAGTTTCCTAATCTTAAATATTGGTTCTATAAAAAAGAAAGAAGTTGGTGGAACAAAATTTTTGTTAATGAAGATAAAAACAAAAAAGATGACAACACATTAGTAAACCAAATTGACCATTTTGCTGATGTAGTGACTAAAAAAGTTAAACCGAAAGTGAATGGTAATGATGGTTTAATTTCTCTCAAAATTTTTGCAGCAATAACTAAAAGTGCAAAAACTGGCAAAAAAGTTAAAATATAAAATTTTTATTAAAATTTAAATCATTCATTGTTTTGACATATTTTATTTGTTAACTTTTCTTATGAAAAAAATTATCTTACTTGCTTTATTTAGTTTATTATTTTTCACTAATTCAAATGCTGCATGTGATGATCCTTTAACAGAAGGTGTTGATTATTCTAATTGTAGATTTTCAGACTCACAAGATTTACAAGGAAGCTATCTTCCAAATTCAAATCTTTCTTTTGCAAGTTTTATTCAAGTAAACTTTGATAAAAGTATAATGATGACTTCAAATCTATCTTTTGGTACATTTCCTGAGTCTACTTTTGTAAGAGCTAATCTTTATGAGTCTGTTTCTATCGGCGCAAATTTTGAAAAAACTAACTTTACTGGAGCTAACTTAACTAGAGTTGATTTTATGGGAGCAACTTTAATCGAAGCAAATTTTCAAAACTCTAATTTAATGGAGGCTAACTTTACCTCTTCTAACATTACCAATGCTAATTTTGATGGAGCTAATTTAACTGGAGCAACGTGGACCAATGGTCAAACTTGTGGTCCAGAATCTATTGGTACCTGCAAACAATAATTAATGAATACTTCAGTAAATACTGATGATGTTATATTTAATTTTTTTAAACAAATTTGTGATGAAAAAGATGATCAAAAATGTGTAGAGCTTGGAAACGAATGGATAAAGGCAATGGAAACTAATTTATCTGAAATGGAGAAAAACCTAAATGGAGCTGAATATATTAAGCATAAAGATGACATTCAAAGTAATAGAAATCATCTGAATAGTCTGAAAAACAAAACATCATCTGAATGGAGAGATTACGCAACTCAATGCATGATTGAAATAATGAATCATAAGAGTCAAAAATAATTTAAGAAATAAATTTTAAATCACTAGCTATATCGATTAATATAATGTAAAGAATATTTAAAGGGGTGTCTTAACAGACTGAGATCATACCCTAAGAACCTGTCCGGTAATTCAGAAAGGGATAAAATGGATAAAACATATTTTTTAACTCAATCTACATCATTAATATTAGTAATCGTAATTAGTTTAATATTTGCTTTTTTAGGAATTCTTCATTCTAAAAAATTTACAGGAATTAATAATTATTTAACTGCAAATAGAAACATTGGTTTATTTTCACTTACCACAAGTCTAGTAGCATCAGCTTTAGGAGCCTGGATTCTATTTGGTCCAGTTGCGGCTGCAACATGGGGTGGAGTAGGTGCTGTTATTGGATATGCATTAGGTACAGCTTTTCCGATGATTTTCTTAATTTATTTTGGAAAAAAGATTAGAAAAGAGTTTCCAAAAGGGTCTTCTTTAGTTGAGTTTATGAGAAAGAAATTTAGCAAAAGCCTATTTAAGTTAATTTTGTTAATGACAATCTTTTATATGTTCATTTTTCTTTGTGCAGAAGTAACTGCGGTTGCTGTATTAATCAATTATATATCTGGAACAGAATTGTGGATTACAGCGTTAATAGTTTTGGTAGCTACCTTAAGCTACACCCTTTATGGGGGGCTAAGAGCATCAATATTTACTGATAATATTCAAATGATTGTAATTGGTGTTTTATTATTTGTTTTAATTTCAATCATTAGTTCATCTTCAGGAGATAATTTTTCTTTTTCTTTAATTAATGAGAAAAACCCTCAACTAATAAGTTCAAAATATATTCCAGGATACACTGCTGGATTAACTTTTTTTATAGCAGTTTCAGCAACTAATTTATTTCATCAAGGAAATTGGCAAAGAGTATATGCAGCAAAAGATTATCAAACATTAAAAACTAGTTTGATAATTTCTTTCTTTATTATTGTTCCAATAGTTTTTTTAATGGGATTTATTGGAATGGTTTCATTTTCAATGGATCCATCTGTTAGACCTGATTTAGGATTTTTTAGTTTATTATTAAAAGATCAAACCGAGATTTTATCATTATTGATCGTTATCCTTGGTCTTGCATTAACAATTTCTACTGTTGATACTTTGGTTAATGCTATTTCTAGTTTATTTGTAGTTGATGGCAAAGCAACTTTTAACTTAGATAAAAAAACTGATTACTTAAAAATATCTAAATATTTCATTTTAATCTTGTCTGTAATTGCTTTTGGTGTTGCCTCAAAAGGATTTGATATTTTATATTTATTCTTACTTGCAGATTTATTTTGCTGTGCGTTCGTCTTGACTGTTTTTTATAGCTTCTATAATAAAGTGGATGAAAAAACTGCTTATGTTTCAATTATAATTGGTCTAATTGCTGGAATTTTAATGTTTCCATTCCCAGATTTTTCAAAAAGTTTATTAGTGGGAGTAATTTTTCCTACAGACTTATTTTCATCTTTTGTAGCTCAATCTTTATTATTTTTATCTTTTTTAATTGCAACTTTCTTGCCTGCAATAATTTTAAAAATTAAATTTAGATAGAGGAATTTAAAGCATCATAAATAAGTTCTTTGGTTGTCTCACCAATGCTTCTGTAAACTTCTTTATTATCTTTAAAAATTAATAGTGTTGTTTGATATTGAACATTAAAAAATTGAGCGATTTCTTTATTTGTCACATCAAAAGTAAAGTATTCCATATTATCAAAGTCATTTTTTGCTTTTTTTAAAACTTTCATTTGGCCTGCACATGATGAGCAATATTTAATCCAAGAACTTACTACAACAACTTTTCCCTCCGATATAGCTTTATCAAACAATTCTTTACTGTAAGTAGTTTCTTTTCCAATTACTTTGGAGCTAAATGCTAATGCAAAACAGATAAATACCAAAAATTTTTTCATACATATACATTTTTAAACAAATTTTAATTTATTGTAATAACATAAATTGTCTCTATATATCCTTAACTCATGTCAAATGATCAAATAAGTATAAATAATTTATCAAAAGTATTCGATAATGGATTTGAGGCATTAAAAAACATAAATCTTAATATTAAAAGGGGTGAAATTTTTGCAATGCTTGGACCAAATGGTGCTGGAAAAACCACACTTATAAGCATTATTTGTGGAATAGTTAGACTTTCCTCAGGCAAGGTAACCGTTGATGACCTTGATATAATTAAAGATTATAGATCGACTAGATCTAAAATTGGATTAGTTCCTCAAGAGTTAACATTGGAACAATTTGAGAGTGTGTTCAATAATGTTTCATATTCAAGAGGTCTTTATGGCAAAAAACCTAATCCAGAATATATAAAAAAGATTTTAAAAGATTTAAGTTTATGGGATAAAAAAGATTTAAGCCTTAGGCAATTATCTGGTGGAATGAAAAGAAGAGTATTAATTGCAAAAGCTTTATCTCATGAACCATCTATTTTATTTTTAGACGAACCTACTGCTGGTGTAGATGTTGAGCTAAGAAAAGATATGTGGAAGATAGTTGAAGATTTGAGAAAAACTGGTGTAACAATTATTTTAACTACGCATTATATAGAAGAAGCTGAAGCGATTGCTGATCGTGTAGGTGTTATAAATCAAGGTGAAATTATTGTAGTAGATGAAACTAAAGAATTATTAAAAAAAATGGGTCATAAAAAACTTACTGTAGACTTACAAGAAGAAATTTTTCAAATACCTAATAGTTTAGAAAAATATAATCTTGAAATTGGAAAAGATAATATGTCGATAGATTATACATATAATGTTCAAGCAAAACAAACAGGGATCACAAATTTGCTCCAAGATTTAAAAGACGCAGGACTTAAATTAAAAGATTTAAAAACAGAACAAAGCACATTAGAAAAAATATTTGTTACTTTAGTTAAGGAAAACAATGAAATTTAATTATTACGCATTCAAAGCAATTTATCTTCATGAAATGGATAGATTTAGAAGAACATTGATGCAATCTTTGTTATCACCAGTTTTATCAACTTCTTTATACTTTATTGTTTTTGGTTCAGTTATAGGTGGTTATGTGCAAAAAATTGATGGGATAAGTTATGGATCATACATTGTACCTGGATTATTGATGCTGACCCTTTTAACACAGTCAATTAGCAATACTTCATTTGGTATTTTTTTTCCTAAATTTAATGGAACAATTTACGAAATTTTAGCAGCACCAATTTCAACTCTAGAAATAGTCCTTGCTTTTGTTGGTGCAGGGGCAACCAAAACACTGATAGTTGGTTTAATGATTTTTTTAACATCTACTTTTTTTGTTGAAGTTGAAGTTAAATACCCATTGTTGATGATATTTCTTTTAGTATTAGTTTCATTTACTTTTGCTTTATTTGGTTTCTTAATTGGTTTGATGAGTTCAAATTTTGAACAAATGTCAATTATTCCATCTTTGGTGATAACACCAATGGTTTTTTTAGGAGGTAGCTTATATTCTTTAGATATGCTTCCAGAGTTTTGGCAAATAGTTACTTATTTTAATCCAGTTGTTTATTTGATAAATGGATTAAGATTTTCTTTTTATGGGGTATCAGACTTTAATATATGGATAAGCGTAGGTTTAATGATAGCTTTCCTTGTTATTTGTATAGGCGTAGTTACGAGCCTGCTTAAAAAAGGTTATAATATGAAAGCTTAATTATGATTAAATATATTCTTCCAGCTATAATTATTTTTTTAATAGTTTTATTTTGGGAAAAAATTACTGAGTTTGTAGAAAAAAAATTCAATATTAAGCTTAATTATATTGTCGTTAGCTCAATAATTGCTGCTATTGCGGTAATCCTTTTGCTCCTGAATTATTAGGATTTATGAACAGTCTTGATGTTTCAAATTTTGAAATAAAGGAAACCGATGGAGTGTTTACTTTTAAAAATGAAAATACAACAATTGGCTTTGTTAGATTTAATGAGAAAGGCGAGGTAGAATATATTTTTGTTAATCCAATTTTTAGAAAACAAGGTTTAGCAACTAAATTATTAGAATTAGTAAAACAAAAAACCAAAAAAGAAATAAAACTTCAAGAACCGATTAGTCCTTTAGGATCGAAATTATTAAAATCATTAAATAGATGGAAATAAACTTCTTATTTTTCTTAACTGTTGTTCCTGCTATTATTTTATATGGAATTGCAAAATCAGGTCTAGGTGGCTCTATGACTTTAATTTCTGTACCATTAATGACGATAGTAATGCCATTAAATCAAGCTTTAGGAATTATTTTACCAATATTAATATTTTCAGATTTTATTGCTGTTTATAAATATAGAAAAGAATTTGATTTAGGAACTTTAAAATTAATGGTTCCATTTGCAGCTATTGGGATATTTATTGGATCATTTACTTTTTCATATTTTTCAGAGGAATTACTAAAATTCATTATTGGAGTTATGGGCTTCTTGTTTGCTGGTCATTACTTTTTTTTTAAAAAAAATAAAGAAAAAAAATCAGAAAAAAACTTTTTTAAAGGTGGTACTTGTTCAGTCGTGGCAGGATTTACAAGTTTTTGCGTACATGCAGGAGGAACCCCAACTAGTCTTTATTTACTCCCACTTAGAATGAAAAAAGAAATTTATGTAGGTACAAGAATATTTTTTTTTACTTTTGTAAATTTAATTAAACTTCCATTGTACATTAATTTATCTATGACAAACTTTGAGTCTTTCAAACAGTCAGCAACATTATTTCCAGTTGCATTACTTGGAATATTAATTGGATATCAATTACTCAAAATTATAGAGGAGAAATTGTTTTACAATATTTTATATGCTTTAATCTTTGTTACTAGTGCAAAGCTTTTGTATGATTATCTGGTATGATTTAATAACGCATTAAAACTTTAAAATAAATGGTAAATAATTATTATTAAAATGAAAAAAAAATTTAACCCAAGAATTAAAGCAAGATTAAGAAAAAATAGACAAGTTTTAAGTAAAAATATTGATAATTTTTTCGCTTGGGTTAAAGGCGCAAAACTTGTTGAGCTTAAAGAGTGTAATCCCGAAGAGGATCCAGTAAGACCAGAGTTAGATAATAAGTTTAGAACAGGATATGGGAGAAAAATTTTTGGTGTTGAATATCAAGGAGAAATTCATGCCGTAATGTGTTTTGCTTATACAAATGAAATTCCAAAAAGTGTTGAAGAGTTAGAAAAATTAAGCACTGATGCATTTCTACAAACAGCGATGAGAGATCAATCAGGTGGTCAAATAGCAATTGCTTACACTGTATGGTCTAAAAAAAAGGGTGGAGGAAAATTAATAGTAAAAGAGGTATTCAAAAAAATTAAAAAATCTAATCATTTAAATAGATTAGTTACTCTCTCACCTTTAACAGAAATGGCAACTAATTTTCATGAGAGAAATGGCGCTAAATTAATTCAAATTAATGAAACTACACAAAATTTTGAATATAAAGTTATGTAACAATGAAAATTATTAAACTTTATCTTATAGTATTTTGTACTTTATTTATTTTACCTTATTCTGCAGTTATGGCTTACGAAGAAGCAAATTATGAAGTTGTCTCTAAAAATGAGGTTTATGAGATTAGAAAATATTCTGATCGTTTAGCGGTAGAAACAATGACATCTGGAATAGATAGTAATTTTAGAAAATTGTTTAATTACATTTCAGGCAGAAACGATACTCAAGAGAAAATTAAAATGACTACGCCAGTTACGCAGGTTGAGAAAAATGGAAATGTGAGTATGCAATTTTATTTACCCTCTAAATTTAACTTAGAAAATGTACCAAATCCAAGTAGGGAAGATGTTAAAATAGTTAATATCGAAGGAGGTTACTACGCTGTGCTGAGATATTCTGGACGAGCATCAGATGGAAACTTTCTTAAGCATAAAGAAATTTTAGAAAAAGAGTTACAAAAAAATAATATATCAATCATAAGCCCACCTATTAGAGCAACCTATAATAGCCCATTTACCCTTCCAATGAATAGAAGAAACGAGGCTATGTTTAAAGTGGAATTAAATTGAAGAAATCAAAATTTAAAGCAATGGTGTTATCTTGCATGGATCCAAGATTTCAACATTTAGTTCATAATCACTTAAAGAAAAAAAAATTAACAGGAAAATATAGTGCATTCACAATTGCAGGTGCAGCTGTTGGGGTTACACATAATAAATTCAAAAAATGGCATAAAACGTTTTATGATAATTTAGGAACTTCTATTCAATTACATAAAATAGAAAAATTAATTGTCATTAATCATAAAGATTGTGGTGCCGCTAAAATTGCTAATGGAAATAAAGAATTTAGCCCAGTAAGTGAAAAAAAAATTCATGAAGAGTCGTTCTCAAAAATAAAAAAACAAATAAAAAAAAGATTTCCAAAATTGAAAGTAGAATTAAATCTAATTTCTTTGGATAGTAAAATTACTAAATTTTAATTATTGATTTCTAATTAGAGGATAAACTTTAGGATTTAAATATTTTAAGTTTGTTAGCAATATTAAAATTAAAGTAACAAAGCCAATTGAAAATCCTAAATAAATTAAAACTTTAAAGTCAAACATCCACATTAGCTCAAAAATATTTTCAATAATAAATTTTGAACCAATCACTGCAAAAAATATTGCAATTAAAATTACAGATTTAAAAATAATTATGAACTCAATTAACGATGAAAAAACTATTTGTTTTTTTGAAAAACCCAAAATTTTAAAGACTAAATTTTGATATTCTTTTACTTTCCCTTGAACCATAATTGCGCTCGAAATTACGATTAACCCTATTACAATAGTAACCGCTGAAATTAAAGTAACTGCAATAAATACTTTATTCAAAACAGCTGTAACTTTAGATAAATAATCTGCTATTTTTATCATTGATAAACTCGGCATGATTTCAAGCATTTCAGTTTCATCAAATTTATTTGAATTAAACTTTGCAGTAGCTAAATATTCATGAGGTATATTTTTTGCAAATTGAGGATTAAATAACATTGCAAAATTAATGCTTAAATCTCGATAATCTACTTCTCTAAAATTAATGACCTCTCCTTCAATTTCTCTTCCATAAACATTTAAAGTAAAAATATCACCTAACTGAATGTTAAAATCTTTAGCAACTTTTGCATCTAGAGATATTTGAAGTTGATCTGGGTTTGATAAATCCCACCATTTACCAGCTAAAATTGCGTTATCTTCAGGTATATTTTCTACCCAAGAAGATCTTCTTTCACTTCCAATTACCCAATAACTATCATTATCTGGTTTAATATAAGTGTTAGGATCCACACCATTAATTTTTACTATTCCAGAGGATACCATTGGCACAATTTCTATAGATGCATTTGGATCCATATTTAAAATACCTTGTTCAAATTTCTCTCTTTCACCTTTTTGAATACCGACAAAAAAATAATCAGGTGCAATATCAGGAATAGATTTTGCAATTTCTCTTTGAAAATTTGTACCAACTAAAGCTAATGTTAATAACAAAGTAACCCCTAAGCCAAGAGACATAACTGTAATGGGAGTAATACTTTTTGTTTGGGTAATATTTTTAATTGAAACTTTTAAAGAAATTATTGGACTAGATTTGAATTTTTTTAGAAAAAAAATAATTAATTTTGAAAGTAAGAAAAATACAATTAAACACACAAAAAAGGCAGCAAAATAACCCAAACTATATGAAGGCTGTTCAGATCCAACTGTGAATAATAAAATTAAAATAGATAATAAAATAAAGCTTAAAACAACTGATCTCTTAGAATAATAAAATTGAAGGTTTTGAAATACGTTTCTAAATAAATTAGAGGCTTTTACTTGGTCAATAGAACTGATTGTTGGGATAGAAAAAATTACAAGTACCAGTAATCCTACTAAAAATATTTTAAGAAAATTAAGAATTGAAAATACTGGATAAACATTTAATCCCAATCCATCAGATAAATATCTATCTACTATTGGTACAATTAAGAAACTCGATCCATAAGCAACAACAGTGATGATGAATAAAAGTATAAATAACTGCAGATAATATAGTGTTTTAATATTGCCTGAATAAAAGCCAACTGCTTTTCTTACAGCTATCGACATGTTGTTTTGATTAATAAAAGAAAGCAGAGTATTTGCTATTCCAATACCAGCTATCAACATTGCGCTGATAGATACAAGGGATAAAAATTGAGAAAAATTATTTATAATTCTCTTTATCCCACTTGCAGAATTTTCAGGATATCTAAGTTTAACTTTTTGATCGTCTTTAAAGATTTCTTCAATTCGTTGTTCAATTTCTTCTGGCTTATCATTTTCATTAAACTTCACTTTGTATTCATAGTTTAAAAAGCTTCCAATTCCGTTTAGTTTTAAAATTTCTAAAGTTTGTTTTCCTGCTAAAGCCCAATCGCCAAATGCAACAAATCCACTAACATCTGGTACTGATTTAATAATTCCAATTACTTTAAAATTTTGATCTTGGACTTTTACTAATTCATTAATTTTAATATTCAGGGTTTTTGATAAACTTTCATTGATAAGGATAGTGTTAGGTTCTTTTTGCATTCTTTCATAAGCACCAATTGGCTCATACACAACATTTCCATATAAAGGATATTTTTCATCTACAGTTTTAATTCTAGTAAATAATGATTTATTTTTTTCTCTGCCAGTAGTTGAAAGCATAGTGCTGAACTCAATCATTTGAGAAACAGTTGCAAATTCTTTTACTTTGTTGACTAGATCTAAATTTCCTTGATTACGATTGTAATCAATCTCTAAATCTCCACCTAAAAGTGCTTTGGCATTATCATTTAGTTCTTTTTTAAGACTATCTTCAATTGTGAAAATAGCACTTAAGATAAACAAACTTATAAAGAGTGTAACAATGATACTGGAAATTTTATGATAATTTCTGCTTAAGTCCTTTAAAGCGTATTTAAAGATCAAACTAAATTCTGAGGGATTATTTAATTTTTCCATCTTTAATTTTTATTTTTCTTTTTGCTTTGTCAGCAAGTTTTGGATCATGAGTTACCATGATTAAAGACGAACCTTCTTCTTTGACGTACTTAAATAAAATATTTGAAATCATTATAGAATTTTCAGTATCTAAGTTTCCGGTTGGTTCATCTGCTAAGATTAATTCTGGTTTCATTGCAATTGCTCTAGCGATAGCAACTCTTTGTTGCTCACCACCTGATAATTGACTTGGAAGATTATTAAAACGATGCTTCAAACCAAAACGATCTAATAAAATTTTTGCCTCTTTTTCTGGATTTTTAAAATTATTAAGTTCAAGAGTTAAAGCAACATTTTCAACTGCCGTGTAATTAGGAATTAAATAAAAAGACTGAAATATTATTCCGATATTTTTCTTTCTTATATCAGATACTTCGTCTTCACTAAGACCTGTTATGTCTAAATCATTAAAAATTATTTTACCAGAAGTTGGTTTTTCTAAGCCTCCAATTAACATTATTAAACTTGTTTTCCCTGAGCCACTTTCTCCAATTACTGAAACAGTATCTTTTTTCTTAATATTTAAATCAATATTTTTTAAAACACTGATAGTATCTTTACCAGTTTGGTATTTGAGATTTATTTTTTTTAATTTAAGAAGAGTACTCATGAACAAAAGTTTATTTACAAAAATTTTGATAATCTTTCTAGTGCACATAAACGCAAGTGCAATAGAAAAGGTAGTTTTATTTGGTGATAGTTTGATGGCCGGTTATGGATTACCTAAAGAACAGCATTTATCTATAGTTTTAGAAAACAATCTTAAGAAAGCTGGGTTAGATATTAAAGTCATTAATGGAAGTGTCTCTGGTAGCACGTCATCAGGTGGATTAAATAGAGCTGATTGGAGTTTATCAGAGCCAGGTATTGATTTAATTATTTTAGGGTTAGGTGCTAATGATATGCTTAGAGGAATCCAACCAGAGGAAACGGAAAAAAATTTAGAACAAATAATAAAAGTTGCTCAGAATAAAAAAATTAAAATTATTTTAGCTGGAATGATGGCACCAGATACTCATGGGGAAAAATATAAAAAAGAGTTTGATGCTATTTATCCAAAGTTATCAAAAAAATATAATTTAGCGTTAATCCCATTTCTTCTTGAAGGTGTGGCACTTAATCCAAGTTTAAATCAACAGGACGGTATACACCCCAATGAAGATGGAACAATAAAAGTAAGTGAAACAATAAAAAAAAGTATTATTAATATAATAAATTAAATGAAAATCTTTCTATCAATATTTAGCTTATTGTGTTGCTTTAGTTTTGCTCAAGCTCAAAATACAAATATTACACTAAATTCTGATTTGAACTTAAATTGTAAATTTGAAAAAGTAATTTTAAAAAATCCAGACCATAACTTTGAATCTTTCACAAAAGATCAAATTAAAAGAAAAGATATCAATAAGTTAATAATCGAGTCTAAAACACCAGACATTCTAAATGTTAAAAATTTATCAGAATTTTTTAATAAAATTGATTTAGAGGTTAAAATTTCGAATAAGGATATATTCTTAATTCAAGCGTTCGATAAAGAGAGGAATTATTCTGAGTCTGCAGTCTATACTAGAAAAACAGGCGAACTTATTCATGAAATCACAACCAATATAAAACAAGAGGAAAAAGAAAAAGATATTTCTTTTTATAGTTGTAAAAATAACAACAAAGACACTTAAGACCAAAGACTCTAATTCTAATATTTGATAATATTAAATAATGAAGAAAGTATTCCTAGTAATTTTGTTTTATTTATTTTCACATGTTAGCTCTTTAGCAAATGAAAGAGATATTAGACTGAACCAATTGTTTAATGAGTTAAAAGCAAATAAATCTAAAGTAGCTTTTATAATTGAACAAGAAATTTGGGCTTTGTGGAGTACCCATCCAACAGATGAAAAACTTACTGCAAGATTAGAAGAGGGCTCTCAATTTGTGAGAGATCAAAACTATATAAAAGCAAAAGATATTTTTACTGAAGTAATTAATCTTGATCAAAATTGGGCTGAGGCATGGAATAAAAGAGCAACCGTACTTTATATGCTAGGAGAATTTCAAAAATCCCAAGATGACATAGATCAAGTATTAGCTTTAGAACAAAGACACTTTGGAGCTTTAGCAGGGCAGGGTTTAGTAAATATTCAGCTAAAGAATTATGAAAAAGCAATAAGAAGTTATGAGCAAGCTCAAGAAATTTACCCTGCTATGAGATCACCAAAAATAATGATTAAGCAAATAGAGGAATTAATAAAACAACAAACAATATAATGTGTGGAAGATACGTAGTAAAAAACCCCGTAACAAAAACAAATAAATTAGTAAAATCTGCAATTCAGGTTGAAGATACTGAAAACTATAACGCTCATCCATATCAAAAACTTCCTGTAATAAAAAAATATAAAAATGGAAATACTTTAGAAAATCTACAATGGGGTTTAGTTCCAGGATGGGCTAAAGACAAAGATTTTAAAGCATTGATTAATGCAAGACTTGAGACTATTGATGAAAAAGTTTCATTTAAAAAATTGATAAAAAACAACCGATGTGTTGCTGTTGCAGATGGATTTTATGAGTGGAAAAGAGAAGAAAAAGAAAAAACTCCTCATTATTTTACCCGTGAAGATACTAATCCTATTTATTTTGCTGGCATCTTTGAAAATGATCAGTTCTGTTTGATTACAGAGGAAGCAAAAGAAAATATAAATGAAATTCATCACAGACAACCAGTTATTTTAAAGCAGGCTGATATTAATCGGTATTTAAATTTAGAATTACAAGGTTCTACATTTTTAAAGGAACGTAAAATTCCTAATTTAATTTTTCATGAAGTTTCAAAAGATGTTAATAAGCCTACAAATAATAGCGCGTCCTTAATTCAAAAAGTTTAATTAGTCTCTAAAATTAACAAAATCAATTGGAAGCCCAATATCAATTGCTTTGATTGCAGCGATAGCTTCTTGAAGATCATCTTTTTTTTTGCCATCTACTCTTAATTCATCGCCTTGGATTTTAATTTGAATTTTAAGTTTTAGTTTTTTGATATCAGCAATAACTTTTTTAGCATTTTCTTGGCTAATTCCCTCTTTTAATTCACTGACTTGTCTAATAGATCCTCCTGACGCTCCTTCAGAACTTTTAATTTCTAAAACCCTTGGATCTACTTTTCTTCTAACTAAATGGGTTTGTAATAATTCATTTACTTGCTTTAATTTTAATTCATCAGATGCATTGGTAGTCACCGTTTTATCTTTTCGTTCTATTGAAATATGAAGTCCTTTAAAATCATAACGGTTACCGATTTCTCTTAAACAATTAGCTAAAGCATTATCAAATTCTTGATAATTTATTTTACTAATTACATCAAATGAAGGCATATTTATATTATACAGTATTAATGATCAAAATTTAAACTAAAATATAAATTCTAGCAATTATAAGGCATTTTAGCTTATTGAGTTAATTGTAAATAATAATATATTTAATGAATGCTTAGTTATATCATTCCATTTTTAATACTTATCTTAGTAGTCGTTTTTATACATGAATATGGACACTACTATTTTGCGAGAAAATATGGAGTAGGTGTTACAGATTTTTCAATTGGTTTTGGTAAAGAGTTATTCGGTTGGAATGATAAATCAGGCACAAGATGGAAAATATGTGCAATTCCTCTAGGCGGATATGTAAAATTTTTTGGAGATAGGAATGTTTATTCACAAGCTGATCATCAAGAAATATTAGAAAAATATAATGAAGAGGAACGGGAAAAATTATTTATTTTAAAACCTTTATACCAGAGAGTTTTAATCGTGTTTGGTGGACCTTTGGCTAATTTTTTATTAGCCTTAGTAATATTTTTTTCAATTTATACTTTCATAGGCAAAGATTTCACTCCTGCAGTAATTAACGAAGTTCAAAAAGATAGTCCTGCAATGGCAGGAGGGCTAAAAGCTGAAGATATAATTTTAGAAATAGACGGTAATGAAGTTAAAAGCATTATGGAAGTTTCTAAATTTATCACGATGTCTACTGGTGATTTTATAGATTTCAAAGTTAAGCGTTCCTATGATGAATTAATACTAAAAGTAAAACCTAATATTGTTGAAGGTGATGATGGATTAGGGAATAAAATAAATAAAAGAATGGTAGGTATTAAGCTTGGTGCCTATAATAATAAAGTTAACCATGTTAAATTAGGACCTGCTCAGGCTTTATATCATGCAGGTTATGAAGTTTATTTTGTGAGTGTTTCCTCACTTAAATACATCGGTGGAATGATTTTAGGTAAAGCAGATACATCTCAATTAGGAGGTCCAATTAGGATTGCAAAAATTTCAGGACAAGTTGCAACCTTTGGAGTGCTGGCATTCATTAGTATGATGGCCTATATTTCAATAAGTTTAGGACTTATTAATCTATTTCCAATACCAATGTTAGATGGAGGGCATTTAATGTTTTATGCATTTGAGAAAGTTTTAGGCAGGCCTTTGTCTCAAAAAACTCAAGAAGGTTTTTTTCGAATCGGATTGTTTTTGTTGTTATCATTGATGTTTTTCACCACATTTAATGATCTAAAAGACCTAGGTTTATTTAAATAATTCACATCTTTAAAAGTTAAAAAAAGTCAATAAAGACAACGTTTATTTATGTTTTTACAAGATATTGTATGTTTTAAAAAATTAAACACTAAAAAAAAGCTTGATTTATCAACGTTTATGAGAAGTATAAAAGTTAACCAACAAAACCGGAGCTAAAATGAACAAAAAACAACTAATTGCTAAGCTTTCTGGCTCATTAAATTTGAGCAAAGCAGATGCTGAGCGAACTTTTGATACAATTACCAACACTATTTTAGATGCTCTAAAAGGTGATGATTCAGTAAAAATCGCTGGATTTGGTACGTACAAAGTTGCTAAGAGAAAAGCAAGAGTTGGAAGAAACCCTAGAACGGGTGAGCAGATTCAAATTGCTGCTTCTCAAAAGGTAAAATTCTTACCAGCTAAAGCTTTAAAAGAAGTATTCAACAGATAATATTTTTTTTTAACAGCCCTAACGTTTTAAAAAATGCGTTCAGGGCTGTTTCTATATGCAAAAATTGCATAGCCAATTTTCCTAATCAGCGTTAGTTATAAAAATTAATAAAACTATAAGACACCATTTAAACAAGTGGAGGTCTAATGACTAAAATAATAAAAAAAATATCAGCACCGCTTCTTAGTTTAATATTTTTATTAAACATGAGTAGTGCAGGTATGGCAGAGACAACTGTCTCTGGAGAAGTTCAAGCGATATTTAACTCGCTTCTATTTTTAATTTGTGGTTTCCTTGTCATGTTCATGGCGGCAGGTTTTGCGATGCTAGAATCTGGTATGGTAACTTCAAAAAGTGTATCAGTAATTTGTGCTAAAAATATAGGTCTATATTCAATTGCCGGAATTATGTTTTGGCTTTTTGGTTATAATTTAGCTTATGGAATTCCTGAAGGGGGATACATTGGAACATTTACACCTTGGTCAGATGCAAGTGCAGTTGACACAGGTTATGCTGATGGATCAGACTGGTTCTTCCAAATGGTATTCTGCGCAACAACAGTTTCAATTTGTTCAGGTGCTATGGCTGAAAGAATTAAGCTATGGCCGTTTTTCTTATTTGCAGCTATTTTAGCTGGAATTATTTATCCAATCGTTATGGGTTGGCAATGGGGTGGAGGCTGGTTAGCAGAACTAGGCTTCTCTGATTTTGCTGGTTCTACATTAGTACACTCAACAGGTGGTGCAGCTGCTTTAGCAGGTATCATGTTGTTAGGTGCTAGATATGGAAGGTTTGATAGTAAAGGTGAGGCGAAAGCAATTAAACCTTTTGCTGCTTCTTCAATTCCACTAGTAACTGTTGGAGTATTTATATTATGGTTAGGTTGGTTTGGATTCAATGGTGGATCTCAACTAGCTATCGGAACGTTTGATGATGCAGTTGCTGTATCAGCAATATTTATTAATACTAATCTTGCTGCTTGTGGTGGTGTTATGGCTGCTGCAATAATCACAAGATTAATGTTTGGTAAAACAGATGTAATTCAAATGTTAAACGGAGCAATTGGTGGTCTTGTAGCTGTTACAGCTGAACCATTAGCACCAACACCTTTAGCTGCTATTTTCATTGGAGCTGTAGGTGGATTAATCGTAGTATTTGGAACTAAATTGTTATTCAGTTTCAAACTAGACGATGTCGTAGGTGCAATACCAGCTCACATGTTTGCTGGTATTTGGGGAACATTAGCAGTGCCATTAACAAACGCTGATGCATCGTTTAGTGCACAATTAATCGGTGTACTTTCAATTAACATTTTTGTGTTTGTTGTGTCCTATATAATCTGGTCAATAATGAAAGCTACGTTTGGAATTAGATTAAGTAAAGAAGCTGAAACCAAAGGTACTGACGTTACAGAAACAGGAGTAATAGCATACGCAATACGAGACTAATTGTATGCAATATAGAGGCTCTTCGATCTCCATGTCGTTATCTCATTGAAGAGCCTCTAATAAAAAGAATTAACTATAATCTCTCTCTCTAGTTAGTTAACTAAAGGCCCCTTAGAAATAAGGGGTCTTTTTTCATTTTTTTACAATATTTTGAAGAGTTTCTAATACTTCTTTAGCATGGTCTTTAACTTTAACGTTGTCCCAAACCTTAAGTATTTTACCTTTTTTGTCTATTAAATAAGTCGTTCTAATTATTCCCATAAATTCACGACCCATAAATTTTTTCTTTCCCCAAACTTTATATTTTTTAAGAACTTCTTTTTCTTCGTCAGCAAGTAAATCAAACTTAATTTTGTATTTATCTTTAAATTTGTCATGACTTTTTAAACTGTCCTTTGAAATCCCATATATTTCGCAGTCTAATTTTTTAAATTTAGAAAGAAGTTTATTAAAATCATTAGTTTCAATAGTACACCCTGGAGTATCGTCTTTAGGATAAAAGTATAGAACAACATATTTTCCTAAAGATTCTTTTAATGTAAAATTCTTTTTATTTGTTGAGGGTAAAGTAAAATTTGCTGCTTTCATTTAATTCAATCCTTCTATTATTTTATTAAACACTTGTTCAACTTTTAGTTTTTTCATTCCTTCTCTTTCTCTACATCTAATATTGCTATAATTTTCAGGGGTTATAATTTGAATTTTACTATATTTCAATTCGTCAATCGGGTCATTTGCAATTAAACCAAAAGATTTAATATTTAGTGCTGCAGCAAGATTTATAGGTCCAGAATTATTTCCTACTAAAAACCTTGAGTTTTTTATAGCAAAAATAACTCCATTTAAATCTTTATCTGAACAATCTATGAAATAATTTATTTTTGATAGTTCTATTATATTTTTAGCTAAATAAGATTTTTCTTTACCACAAATTAAATAAATATAATCAAAAAGATTTTTTTCATAGAGTCTATTTGCTAATTCCACAAAATCCTCTTCATACCACATTTTATAATCTTCAAAAGAATCTATGCCAAAAGCAATTTTTTTTCCCTCAATTTCTAAATCAGAATTTCCTTCTTTAAATCTTTTTATATCAACGTTTATTTCAGGATAAATGTTATTAATATTTATTGAATTAATATTTAAAATTTTTTGAGATTGTTCAGAATAACTCAACTTCCAATCTTCATTTGTTAAATATTTTTTTACTGTAAGCCACTTTTTTTGTTTTCCAATTCCAGGGCCAATAATATTTTTTATCCCGCACAGTTTCGCAGCGATTGCAGGTTTGTTAACCTTATCCAAAATATATACATGAGAATATTTATTTTTAAAAAAAATTTTAACTAACTTAAATACATCAATCCAATAAAACAGGCCTTTTCTAAAATTATTATAATTAATTAAATTTATATGAGGAAGATCTTTTAATATATTTTTGGCTTGAGTTTTTTCTCTTACAATCAAATCTACCTTATGCTTATGATGTTCACTAATAGATTTAATATAAGGTAATTGCCATATTAGATCTCCAAGTTTATGGTGTGTATAAACAATACAAATTTTTTCAGTCATTAAATCTTAACTCAATATCATTTCTTCTTTTAAAATTTACATAATCCAAGTTATTAATCGGGTATTTAAATTTAGATTTATTTTTTGATAATTTAAATTTTTCGGAATTAAGCATAGTCATTTCTATCACATTTGGATCCTTGTTTTTATTAATACCCAAATAATTATTCCCATGAATGTGTATTAATTTAAGTTTTGACTTCATCATAAATTTTTTAATTTTACTAATGTTTTTATGAATATTATGGAATTCTATAATTAATAGATATATTTCCTTAAAATTTTTTTTAATAGGTTCCAATATTTTATATTCATCACCCTCAATATCAATTTTCAAAAGAATATTTTTTTTATTTTTTAAAATGTTTTTAATTGAAATTTCTTTTTTGTTTTTACTCTTTAAAACAACCTTTTTTATATAATGTTTATTGCCTTTTTTAAAAAAGTTTATGTAGTCAATATATTTAAATATATCTAAAATTTTTCTTAGACTTAGTTTTTTTAGTAAAAAAAATGAAATCAAATCTTTCTTAAATCTATTTTTCCAAAACTTTTTATTAACTGTATGATCATAAGTTAATATTTTACAATTAGAGTTAATTTTTAAGAATTCTTTTTCAAATTCCCAATCGTCATTTAATCCACAAGAAATTAGTGTTTTTATTTTTTTTATTACTCTTTTATCTATTATGTATCCACCATCTGTATTTGGCCCAATCCGAATTAAATTTTTTTTAACAGATTTATAAGGTTTAAATATTTTTGGGAGCACAACTCTATATTTTTAAGTTTATTTATTATATATTAGTTACATGAATATCAAATCAATTCAAAATTTAGTTTCTGAAGCAATGAGTGAAATTAAAACAATAAATGCAGATGAGGCCTATCAAAAATTTGAAAAGAACAATTGTAATTTAATAGATATTAGGGAAATAAACGAATTAAATAATACAGGTAGAGTGGAAGGTGCAAGCCATATTCCAAGAGGAATGCTTGAAGTATACTTAGATCCAAATAGTCCTATCATACAAAACGGACAAGTTGATAAAAACAAAGAACTTATTTTATTTTGTGCCGGAGGTGTTAGGTCTGCTTTGGCTGTAAAATCATTAAAAGAGATGGGATATGAAAAAATCTCTCATATTGATGGTGGATTTGCAGTGATGAGTAGCAGCGGTTTTAAAATTATTTAATTTTTTTAATTTCTTCTAAGGCATATTCAAGCCTATCTTGCCCCCAAAAAATTTTATTATTTACTATAAAGGTTGGAGTTCCAAAAACTTCTTTTTGAAAAGCATCAGTAGTTAATTTAATCAATTTATCTTTAACTGATTGTTTTTTTATAGATTGAAAAAATTCTTCACTATCAATATTTAAATCTCTTATTAGTTTAGATATATTCTCAACATTTGATAAGTCATTATTATCTTTCCAATAAGCATCAAAAAAACAATTCAAGTAATCGTTTTGTTTATTCTTGCTAACACAAATATATCCTCTCATTATATTTAAAGAATTTATTGGAAAATTAGAATTCCATTTGAATTGAATGTTATTTTTTTCAGAAACTAAATTGCAATCATTTATATTATTTCTCAATTTATATTTATTAAATGCAGGAGACTCAATTCCAGCTAGCTTATGAAGACCACCTAGATAGATTGGTTTGTAATTAAATATGATATTTTTATATTTAAGAATTTTTTTGTGAGCAATGTATGCATATGGACTAATTATGTCGAAATAAAAATCTATATGATTACTCATATAAACTAATTCTTTTTGCGTAAAAAATTCTAATTATCCAATATAAAAATAAACCTATAGGACCAATTAAATAAGTCACAATTAACGGCACAGCCATCAAAACTTTGTTTATAGAAAACTTTTGAGAATCTTTAACAATCCAGCCACCAATAAATAAGTTTATCGCTATGAAATGAGTCCAAAATATCATTATGTATAAATGATCTTCAAATAATCTAGATAGCTCACTAAGACCTAGATAAAGAGAGAAATTTCCATCAAAATCATACCCAATTAAATAAGATTTATATAAAATGAAGATATACACTCCACTTAATATGAAAAAAGGAAAAATCGATGTTACAAAAATTCTACTTAAATGTGATTGCGGAAATACTATTAAGATAAACCAAAAAGGTAGAACTCCAAGGTTGATCCACATGTAAAGTGTCTCGATTGTGAAATAAGTATAAATTTGTTCAATCATTTAGATATATTATATTAAATCTAACAATGATTCCTATAAGAAATAAAAAAAAAACGCTCCAAGTAACTGTTGATGAGATGCGTAATTTTGCCTTTGCTTATGTTGAAAAGTACGCTCCATCAAAACAACAACTCAAAACTTATTTATTAAAAAAATACATGAAACTATCAGCATCAGATGTAAGAAAAAAAGATGTAAATAAACTGATTGATATTGTTTTGTCTGATCTAGAAAAAAATAAATTTATAAATGATCAATTTTACTCTGAAAGTAAAGCTAAAAGCATGATTCAAAGAGGAAACTCGATTAATAAAATTAGAAATTATTTAATTGGAAAAGGGATTAATGAAACATTTATCAAAGATACAGTGGATAAAATAAAGGAAGATAATTCTGATCAAGATTTTTTTTCTGCAATAAAAGTATGTAAAAAGAAAAGGATTGGTCCAGCAAGAGCAGAAGATAATAGAACTTTATTTTATAAAAAAGATATATCTTTACTTGCAAGAAAAGGATTTGATTTTGAAACATCAAAAAAGGTAATGGATATAGAAAAAGACGAATATCTAAAAATAATAAATTTACTTTAATTTTTTATTTTTTTCTTCTTTAACAAGCTGATTTATTTTGTTTCTTATGTAATTTTTTACGAAAACGAACACCAATAATCCAAAAATTGAAACTGAAACAATAATTATTAATATTATTCTTAATTGTTCATCCATTATAAAATATTTTTATTTCTTAAAATTATACTTGGATTTTTTAAATCTTTTTTTCCATACAAAATTTCATTTCCTTCAAAATCAGTTACAATTCCACCTGCATGTTCTAAAATTGCATGACCAGCTGCTATATCCCATTCATATGCCCTAGGTTCAGCAACATACCCATCATATTCACCAGCAGCGACGACACAAAATTTTAATGAACTTTTCATTCTAACATTTTCTTTTACCCCTAAATCATCATATATTTTTTGAATTTCAGGCTTTATTTTAGTTGAGTATGAAATAAATCTTATATTTTCTTTTTTCTTAGAGGGTTTATCGCTTAAATTTATTTTTTTATCATCGCTAAACTCAAAAGCATTACCCTTTTCATAAGAATAAAACATTCTTTTTTTTGCAGGAGCATTTATCAATCCTGCAACAGGTCTATTATTAATTATCAAACCAGCATTAATTGTAAATTCTTCTAAATTATTAATATAATCATAAGTTCCATCAATGGGATCAACAAGCCAAAAATCTTTTAAATTTTGGTTATCTTTATTTTCAGAGGTCTCCTCTGAAATGATAGGTAAATTAGGAGTAACCTCAGAAATTTTTTTTGATATAAATTTATTAACTTCCAAATCACCATTACTTACTGGTGTGTTGTCTGATTTTATTTTTTTTATCAAACCTTTTTCTCTTAGTTGAATAGCCAAATCTCCAGCCTCTAAAAAATTATCAACTAAATTTTCAACAATCTCTTTTAAGTTTAACTTCATTTTCCTAGTTTTTTTAATTCGATGTTTTTTGCGTTAATTACTTTTTTTCCAGCATTTTCAAAATTAACTGTCACTTTATCGTTAATTATAGATTGCACTTGCCCAATTCCCCATTCTTTTTTTTGAGGATTAGTGACTTTGTCACCTGGTTCATAATCTAAAATCATTTAATTTAACTTATATTGTAAATAAGTATAAATACCACCTTATGAATAAAGATTTAAATTCTATTGGTTTAGATAAAAAACCTTCAGATACTACCGTAGTTGTTGCAATGTCGGGTGGTGTAGATTCTTCCACTGTAGCAGGCATCATGAAAAAAGAGGGTTACAATGTAATTGGTATAACACTAAAACTTTATGACGATGGCAAAGAAGTAGCTGCATCAAAACAATGTTGTTCAGGTCAAGACATAATGGACGCTAAACGAGTCGCACATAAGTTAGGTATAGAGCATAAAATTTTATATTACCAAGACAAGTTTAAGCAAGGTGTTATAGATAATTTTGTTGAGAGTTATTTAAAAGGTGAAACTCCAATTCCATGTGTTCAGTGTAATCAAACTGTAAAATTTAAAGATTTATTTGAAGTTTCAAAAGAACTCAAAGCGGATGCGTTGGTTACTGGTCACTATGTAAAAAGTATTACAGAAAATAAAACTACAAACATGTATAGAGCAATAGATGAAAATAGGGACCAAAGTTATTTTTTATTCAACACAACTAGAGAACAATTAGATTATTTAAGATTTCCCTTGGGTGGAATGTTAAAAGACAAAACTAGAGAAATTGCTAAAAATTTAGATTTAAACGTTGCTGATAAACCTGATAGTCAGGACATCTGTTTTGTTCCAAATGGTGATTATGCTTCAGTAATACAAAGGTTCAGACCAGACTCCTTTCAGAAAGGAAATATAAAAAATTTAGACGGTGAGGTAATTGGTGTTCATGACGGAATTATTAATTTCACAATTGGTCAAAGAAAAGGAATTAAAGTTTCAGATAAAGAAGCCCTTTATGTGTTAAAGATAAATTCTGATAAAAATGAAATAATAGTTGGACCTAAAGAAAAACTTGGAAAAAAAACAATTTCTTTAAAGGAAATAAATTTATTAAC
This sequence comes from uncultured Pelagibacteraceae bacterium, assembly GCA_902591695.1. Classification (GTDB taxonomy): domain Bacteria; phylum Pseudomonadota; class Alphaproteobacteria; order Pelagibacterales; family Pelagibacteraceae; genus Pelagibacter. Next base: position 23,702 of record CACJBQ010000006.1, read on the forward strand.
TAACAAAGAGGATTTAGATCAAAATTTATTTGTTAAAGTTAGATCTACTGGAAGTCTTCTAGAAGCAAAAGTTGATCTTATAGATAACAAAAATGCTAAAGTTAATTTAGTAATTCCTGAAGATGGCATTTCACCTGGTCAGGCATGTGTTTTTTATCGTAAAGACCAGTTTGGCCACAAAGTGCTTGGTGGTGGTTGGATTAAAGAATAGCAGAAGAATTATTTCTTCTTATTTTTTCTTTTAGCTCTTCTTTTTTTAGACCCTTGTTTTCTTCGGCCTCTATGTTTCTTTGGGTAACTCATTTAGTCCTATTTTAATTTTATTGACGTTTTTCATGGGATATAGCATTGTCTTAATAACATATCAAATTTATTATGGGTAATTCCTTCAAGACTTTCCTGAAACATACAGCTAAAGATTTTCATAATCAGTCGGTAAATCCTCCTGTGGTTAGAGCTTCTACTATTATTTTTAAATCTATGCAGGATATTAAAAAAACTCAGAATAAATATTTGAAAGATCCAGTAAGTGGAAATTTTGATTATGGTCGACAGGGAACATCCACAACATATGCTTTACAACAAATTTTAAGAAAAATTGAAGAATGTTATAAGGTTTATCTAACCCCTACTGGTTTTGGTGCAATATTTCTTGGCGTGTTAAGCGTTGTGAAACCAGATGATGAAATACTTGTTACAGACTCAGTTTACTCGCCTTCAAGACTTTTAACAGAAACATACCTTAAAAAATTTAATATAAGAGCTATATTCTATAATCCAAATGACTTTAATGATCTAAAAAGTAAAATTACAAAAAAAACAAAGCTTATTTTTGTAGAAAATCCCGGAAGTAACACTTTTGAATTTCAAGATTTATCTAAAATAGTTGCATTGGCAAAAAAAAATAAAATTTATACAGCCATAGATAACACTTGGGGAACACCTTATTTTCTGAAACCAATAAAGCTAGGTTTTGATATGTCGATCGTCTCTGCAACAAAATATTATTCTGGTCACTCAGATGTAATGGGTGGCAGTTTAGCTATAAGTAAACGAGTTTTTAAATTAGTAGAAGCAACAAATAAAGTTTCAGGATTAAGATTAGGTCCTGATGATGCGTATTTAATTCTAAGAGGTATTCGAACTTTAGATGTAAGATTGGAAAAACATCAGGAAAATGCACTTAAAGTTTCCAAGTTTTTATCAAAACAGAAAAAAATAATTAAAGTTTTCTATCCATATAAAAAAGGTAGTCAAAATTATAAATTATGGAAAAAATATTATTCTGGAGCATCGGGTTTATTGGGATTTAAAATAAAATCAAAAAATAAAAACTCAGTGTTAAAATTTGTTAATTCTTTAAAACTTTTTGGTTATGGCTTCAGTTGGGGAGGTTTCGAAAGCTTAGCACTTTATCAAACACACCAAGCATTAGGTAAGAGACAATTTACACATATAAATAAAGATGAACATATAATAAGGATGCATATTGGACTTGAAGATCCCAAAGACATTATAGATGATATAAAACAAGCATTAAAATTTATTAAATGAGTTCAGAAAGTTTTACTATAAGCAAAGGAGCACTAATCACTTTAATTGCAGCTTCTATAGTTGTAATTATTTCTTTAGGAATAAGACAGACCTTTGGATTGTTTTATTTTGATTTTAATACTGACTTAGATATTTCCATTTCTCATTTTGGTTTTGTTATGGGATTGCAGTTATTACTTTGGGGAGTATTCAGTCCTTTGTTTGGTGTAATTACTGATAAATATGGAGGAGCGGTTGCAATATTTATTGGTTTTGTTTTTTATTTAGTTGGGGTTTTGCTTTTTTATTCTGGCTATAATACTGGAGGTTATTTTACTTTAACTATAGGAGTGATGATTGGAATAGGCTTAGGCTCCACCGCAATAGGTATTCCTGTATCAGTAGTAGCTAAACATTTTCCAGCATCTAATAGAACTATTGCAACAGGAATTGTTACATGTGCAGGCTCATTTGGATATTTTGTATCACCTTTACTTGTAAGATATTCTTTAGTTGAAACAGGCTGGGAAAATACTCTTTTATATTTTTCACTTCTTTTAGGATTAGGATTAGTGGTAGCTTTGTTTGTTAGTACTCCAAAAATACCTATAGGAGTCAATCAAGATAATAATCAAACAGCAAGAGAGGCTCTAAAAGAGGCATTTGCAAACAAAAGTTTTATTTATCTCACTTTAGGTTTTTTTGTTTGTGGTTGGCATATTGCTCTAGTAGCAACACACATTCCAACCTATATGGCAGATAAAGGTTTGCCTGATTGGACACCAGCAATGGTTTTAGCTTTGATAGGAGTGTTTAATATGGCTGGCACTATTACAAGTGGTTATTTAGCAACAAGGTATAGTAAAAAAAAAATATTAAGTGCAATATATCTTTTAAGAGGCGTTTCAATTATCTATTTTATTTTCTTACCACCAAGTATTTTTAATTCTGTAGTTTTTGGAGTTACTTTCGGTTTTTTATGGCTATCTACAGTTCCTCCAACAAATGGAATTGTTGCACATATATTTGGTACAAAATATGTTGGACTTTTATATGGAATAGTTTTTGTAAGCCATCAAATTGGTTCTTTCCTAGGAGCATATCTAGGTGGTGTATTTTATGAATTAAATGGAAATTTTGACTATGCATGGTACGGATCTATCGCATTATCAATTTTTGCAGGTCTGATACATTTACCTATAGTAGAGAAAGCAATTGAAAGAACTCAGCCAGCATAAGTTTAAATTTAACCCTTATTTAGAGGATCTGTATCAATCAGATAAACCTTTAATTATTTATAAAGTAGAAGATGGCTATAATATTTATACAGATTTTTCAAAAAAGATCATTTTAACAAAAAAAAATATACATAAATTTCTTAATTCGTTAGAGAAAAAAAAATATAACAAAGAAACAGATTTATATCTTGGATTTTTTGGCTATGAAATTTTATGTAATTTAATTGGTATTAATTTAAAAAATAAAAAAAGGATAAACTTTTATAAAGGAATTTTTTATAAACCTGAGACTATAATTAAAATTAGAAAAGATATTAAAGTTATATCTAATATAAAAAAACATACATTTAATCATCAATTCAACAAAACTCAAATATTAAGTCCTTTTAAGATTAATATTTCATATGCAAAATATCAAAAAATATTTGAATTATTTTCAAAAAAAATAAGAGAAGGTGAGACTTATCAAATTAAAATTTGTACAAAATATAAGAATAAATCATTAATTAATCCTGTTAATTTTTTTTGGAAATTAATGCGTGTTAATGCGTCCCCAGAGTCGTTTATGATAAAAGACAAGGATTATTCTATAGTAAGTTGCTCACCTGAAACATTAATTGATAAGAAAAAAAATAAAATTATAACAAAACCAATAGCTGGAACTTTTAAGAAAAAAATATTATCCAATAAAAATATAGCTCTTAAATATTTCAAAAATAATGAGAAAGAAACAAAAGAACACAACATGATAGTTGATATGGAAAGAAGTGATTTATCAAAAATTTGTAAGCCTGGAAGTGTTAAAATACTAAAAAAAAAATATGTTGAAGAATATAAGCATCTTTTTCACTATGTGACTTCAATAGGTGGGATAATAAATAAAAATACAAAATTGATTGATATCATCAAAGCTATGATGCCTGGAGGATCTGTAATTGGTTGTCCTAAGATTAGAACCTTAGAACTTCTAAATAATCAAGAAAAAGAAAGTAGAAATATTTTTACAGGAAGTTTTGGGTATATAAAATTTAATCAAGATATGAAGTTTAATATTATAATTAGATCTATATTAAATTACAAAAATCAATCAGAGATCTCTGCTGCATCTGGAGTAGTATTAGATAGTTCACCTAAGAAAGAATTTAATGAAAATTATATTAAAGCAAAATCCTTATTGGAGCTATTTAAATGATTTACATTATAGATCATCAAGACTCTTTTACTTGGAATGTTGTTCATCAATTTGCAAAATTTGATAAAGTTTTTTGCTCAAATTATTTCGAGGTAAATAACAAATTACTTGATAAAAGTGATGTGATCGTCTTATCACCAGGACCTGGATCACCAAAGGATTACCCTAATACTTCAAAAATTTATAAAAAATACAAAGGCAGGAAAAAAATTATTGGTATTTGTCTTGGTTATCAAATGATTTTGCATAATGAAGGAGGCAAAATAATACAACAAAAAAAAATTTACCATGGATTTCAATCTAAAATTAAAACAAATAATCAAAGTAAAATTTTTAAAAATAATCAACAGTTTAAAGTTGGAAGATATCATTCATTAAAATTAATGGAGCCATTTAAATCGAATTCTATTAAAATAACTATGAGATGTAGTAAAACAAAAATACCAATGGGCCTTGAGGATAATCAAAACAAAATATATGGATTTCAATTTCATCCAGAATCTTTTTTAACAGAAAATGGCAACACTCTTATTAAAAAAATCTTATCAGCTTAGTAATCTTAAAGAAGTTACTTTTAAAGACCTTTGGGGATCCAGAGGCGTATTTACTACAATGCGAATGGTTGGAAAACCTCCTAAGTTAATACTTTTAAAAGCGCATATAGAAAACTTAATAAAATCTACAAAAAAATATGGAATTAGAAAAAAAAATTTAAAAAATACTATTAAAGATTTAATTAATAAAAACACTCTATACAAAGGCCCTGATAATTTATTTCGTATAGCGTTAAATAAAAAACTAATATCAATCTCAATTAGAAAAAGACCAAAACCAAAAAGTAATTTTAATCTATTATTGTTTAGATATAAAAGAGTAGAGCCAAATTATAAAAATTTATATTATAAAAAAATATTAGCAAAATTAAGCAAAGTTGACTCAACTAAATTTGATATTGCTCTAGTCGCAAATGAGAAAATTTTAGAAACAGGTACTTCTAATTTAGTTTTTGTGAAAAATGGAAAGATTTTTTCACCTAAACAAGATTGTTATTTAGGAAACACACTTAAATTTATAAGTAAGAAAATTAAAATTAATTTTAAAGATATTTTAATTAAATCAATCGATGATTATGATGAAATTATTCTCATTGGATCTGGTAAAGGAGTAACATCAGTTTCAAAAATAAATGATCTTAAATGGAGGAGAAGAAATACAAATTGCTACACTAAGTTAAATAAAATATATAATTCTCTTATTTAAATATGAAAGATCCAAACAATCCATGCATATTTTGCAAAATCAGAAAAGAAGAGCTGCAGTTTGAAAATCAGTTAGCTTACTCATCCATAGATAGCTATCCAGTCTCAGAATTTCATAGTCTTATCGTTCCTAAAAGACATGTAGAGACATACTTTGAGCTTACTAAAGAAGAAATTCAGGCATGTAACGAGTTAATTTTAAAAACTAAAGAAAAAATTTTAAAACAAGATTCTACTGTTAAAGGTTTCAATATAGGCACAAATGCAGGAAAATCTGCAGGCCAATCAATTATGCATTGTCACATTCATTTAATTCCAAGAAGAGAAGGGGATGTTGAGAATCCCCAGGGTGGTGTTAGGTCTGTGATCCCAAAAAAACAACATTACAAAAGAAAGTAAATATTTTATTAGTTGTTATTAAAGACAAATTTATCAATAGTTTTTGTTGATCTGATGAGTTAACTAGATTAGAAAACTTTGAAATTATTTAAAAATAATTTAACATAAGGGTAAAATGCTTGAAACAAATCCATTTTCGTTATTATCAGAGGTAGTTCCTACTGTTGTTATGCAAGGTTTTATAATTGCAATGGTTCTTTTAATTGCTTTTGGAACAATTATTCAGATGATACATCACAAAAATTTAACTTATTTTTTTAATAATGCGAAAAAAGCAAAATTGCAGGCAACAAGAGATGTTGGAGCTGCTGAGAAAGCAAAAATTATTGCTAAGACTACTGTCTATGACATTGGGACAACATCAGAATTAGGTTTTGGAAAAAGAAGATTGGCACATGTTCTTGGTATGTATGGAACTATAATTTTTTGGATTGCTTCAGCAATGTTAGTGTTTTGTTATACAGGTGCAGATAAAACTTCTTCTACATTGTGGTCAATGCTATGGCATGTAGGCGCAATACTTACATGTGTTGGTGGGTTTTGGTTTTGGTTTTTTTTAAGAGTAGATGTTTCTGCTGAAGCACACCCTTGGTATAGAATTATTAAAGCTGATTTGTTTGTTTTAGCATTATTAGCATGTTCAACTTTTGGACTAGCTTGGTCTTACACTCAATTTAATGGTCAAGTAGGTTTATCATTCTTATTTTTTGCATTGTTTGTAGTTGCAAATTTAGTTTTATTTGGTGGAGTTTACTGGTCAAAATTTGCTCACATGTTCTACAAGCCCGGAGCAGCAATACAGAAAAATTTGGCTGAAGCAGACGGTTCTAGAGATAATTTACCACCTCCTGCGGATGCCCCTGAGCAATTTGGCTTAGGAATAAAAAGAGAAGAGCCAAAACATTATTAATATGATAACTAAAAAGGAAAGAAAATAAATTATGTCGACTTTTGTATATATGACTAGATGTGATGGATGTGGTCACTGTGTAGATATTTGTCCATCTGATATAATGCACATTGATGAGAACATTAGACGTGCAAAAAATATAGAACCTAATTTTTGTTGGGAATGTTATTCTTGTGTTAAAGCATGCCCAAATCATGCGATTGATGTAAGAGGTTATGCAGATTTTGCTCCGATGGGGCATAGCGTTAGAGTAAGACGTGAAGAGGAAAAAGGAACTATTTCTTGGAAAATTAAATTTAGAAATGGAACAACAAAAGACTTTGTTTCACCAATAACAACAAAACCATGGGGAAAGTTTATTCCTAAGCTTGCAGATGGTGAAAAAATTAAACAAGGAGAATTAAACTCACAGAGACTTTATACTGAACCTGAAGGACTAAATATCGATGGTGAACTTCCTGCAGTCCCAAAAGAGTCCTTTAAAAAAGGAGTTTATTATTAATGGCTAAGCATAAAACTCATTACGAAGATTGTGATGTATTAGTTGTTGGTGGAGGTATGGCTGGTACTGGTGCAACTTTTGAAGCAAGGCACTGGGGTAGAGATATGAAAATTGTTTGTGTTGAAAAAGCAAACATAGATAGAAGTGGCGCAGTAGCTCAAGGTCTTTACGCAATTAACTGTTACATGGGTATGCAGTGGGGCGAAAATCAACCTGAAGATCACGTCAGATATGCAAGAAATGATTTGATGGGAATGGTTAGAGAAGATTTAGGATATGACATGGCTCGTCATGTAGACTCAACTGTTCATATGTTTGATGAGTGGGGTCTTCCTATGATGAAAAATGAAGAGACTGGAAGATATTTAAGAGAAGGTAAGTGGCAGATAATGATCCACGGTGAAAGTTATAAACCAATTGTTGCAGAAGCAGCAAAAAAATCTGCAGACAAAATTTATAATAGAATTATGATTACTCATCTTTTAATGGATGAGGCTCAAGAGAATAGAGTGGGTGGAGCTGTTGGATTTAATATGAGAACAGGCGATTTCCACGTATTTAGAGCGAAGGCTGTAATTGTTGCAGCAGGAGGAGCTTCGCACATATTTAAGCCTAGAGCTGTTGGAGAAGGTATGGGAAGAACTTGGTATGCTCCTTGGAGTAATGGTTCAGCATACGCATTACCAATTGCAGCTGGTGCTAAAATGACTCAAATGGAAAATAGAATTGTGTTATGTAGATTTAAAGATGGATATGGACCTGTTGGAGCTTATTTTCTTCATTTAAAAACGTATACACAAAATGCAAATGGTGAAAACTATGAGAAGAAATGGTACGACCAGACTAAAGAGTTAGTAGGTGAATATATAGATCACCATCCAACACCTACGTGTTTAAGAAATCATGCTTTTATTCAAGAAACAATTGCAGGTGGTGGACCAATCCATATGGTTACTACTGAGGCTTTTCAAGACCCACATTTAGAAACTGTTGGTTGGGAGAATTTCTTAGGAATGACAGTAGGTCAAGCTGTTGTTTGGGCATCTCAAAATATTGACCCGAAATATACAAATCCTGAATTAACAACGTCCGAACCATACGTAATGGGTTCTCACGCTACTTGTTCTGGAGCTTGGGTAAGTGGACCAGAAGATTTGTCTCCACCGGAGTATTTCTGGGGTTATAATAGAATGTTAACAATTGATGGATTATTTGGAGCAGGTGATACTGTAGGTGGAAGTGCTCACAAATTTTCGTCAGGCTCCTTTACAGAAGGTAGATTAGCAGCAAAAGCAGCTGTAAAATATATTGAAGATAAAAAAGCTGAGGGTTTAAAAGTATCAGATAAACAATGTGAAGATTTCAAAGTTAAAGTTTACAAACCTTTAGAAAATTACACAGTGGCTCAAAATGAGATTACTGGAGGAACTGTATCTCCAAGCTATATCTCACCTATTCAAGGCTTACAACGTTTACAAAGAATAATGGATGAATATGTGGGTGGAATAGCTACAAACTATATGACTAATGCTAATATGCTAAAAAGAGGATTAGAATTGTTAGCTTGGCTTGAGGAAGATCTTGAAAACGTGGGAGCTGAGGATTATCACCAGCTTATGAGGGCATGGGAGCTTAAACACAGAGCTTTGACATCTCAGTGCGTAACAGAACATACTATGTTTAGAGAAGAAACTAGATGGCCTGGATATTATTATAGAGGTGATCATATGAAACTTGATGATGATAATTGGCATTGTTTAACAGTTTCTAGAAGAGACCCTAAGACTGGTAAGTTTAGTATGGAGAAAATTCCTGTCTACCATATAGTGGATGAGAACGAGAAGAAAAAAGCTTCTTAATTAACTTTTTAATTAAATTTAATGGATATTTTATCTAAAACAGATGATGAGATATTTGAATTAGCTAAACCTATTTGGGATAATTTGGTTAAATCATCTAATCTTAAAGATTACGGTGGTTTCACTAAAGATTTTTCCACTCAAATGCTATTTGGTGCTAACGAAGTAGAGCTTGGTAAGCAGTGGGCTAATAACAAGCTAATTACTAATCTTAAAGAGACTTTTGAACCGTTTGGATGTCTTAGAAGAGGAGACTATATAACTGTTCTAATTAAACAGACAAATAAAGAGATCCCAGGAGAGTTCCTTGGAAGATTGGTTTTAGGAGTTGAGGACGACACAATTAAAGTTTTTGGGGCTACCATCTACTAGGAAAAAAATATTGCTTAATAATAAATAATTGTTTGACAAATTTCGTTGTGGGTGTATTGACGAATTTAATGTTACTTTCTAACGTAAAAATTATAAACAGACTCTCAAATTTTAAAACTATATTTATTAAAGCAGGAATTATAGCAAGCTTAATGGCTTACTGGGGAGTGATTTTAGTTGGAACTTTTATTACTTTTAACTAAGTTGTTTTTTAACAACTTTTAAATTTTTTATGGAAGTATTTTTACCGATAGCTCAAGTTTTTGTTAACCCTATCGAGATACTTTTATTAAGTGCGATTGTTGGAGTGCTTTCAGGTTTATTTGGTGTTGGTGGTGGGTTTTTGATGACACCTTTCTTAATTTTTTTAGGAATACCTCCTGCATATGCAGTTGCCAATGAAGCAAATAATATTTTAGCTACTTCAGTTTCTGGATCTACCACGCATTATTTAAAAAATACCCTAGATTATAAAATGGGTTCAATGATCGTGATTGGAGGAGTAATTGGAACTTCTCTAGGAATTTACACTTTTACATATTTTAAAGGTATTGGAAAAATTGATACAGTAATCTCTCTAGCTTATATGTACATATTAGCAATAATCGGAACTTTAATGTTGGTTGAGAGTTTGGGTGAAATAGATAAAGCAAAAAGAAACGTTGTAGTTAAAAAAAAATTACATGTTCATTATTGGATACATGGTCTTCCATTAAGAATGAGATTTCCAAAGTCAAAATTATATGAAAGTATTTTTACACCAATTATAATTGGTTTATTAGTTGGATTTATTGCTGCCATTATGGGAATCGGAGGTGCTTTTATTTTAGTTCCTGCAATGATCTATATAATTAAAATGCCTACTAAATTAGTTCCTGGTACATCTTTATTTGTAACAATTTTTGTAAGTGTGGTTGTTACTTTTCTTCATTCATTTAATTATGGATCTATAGATTTATTTCTAGTTCTTATGTTGGTTGTAGGATCTATCATAGGGGTTCAAGTTGGGCAAAAATTAGGAGAAAGAATCGATAGTTCTGGTTTGAGAGCTTTATTAGCAATTTTACTATTGATAGTGGGTATAGCAATAGCATACGATACATTTTTTGCGGAAAAAATTATAAATGGAACTGCTAAAGCCACTAGTTCAAATTTAAACTTCTTTTCTGAATTTATAATTGATTTTTCTAAAGAGATGCCTTTCTTCTATGGACTATTTACAATTATGTTTGCAATTATTTTAGGTGTTGGTGCTGCTTTTATAAGACGATTTATCTCAAACTTTAGAAAAAAATTATTAGTTAAATCTTAATTAAAATAATTTAGATATAATTCGATAGTTGTAATACAAACCAATCCAACAGTTGCCATACCTATAAAACCAACAACAAAAGGTTTGTAACCCATATTTTTAATTTCTTTTAAGTTGGTAGAAAGACCTATTGCTGCCATCGCCATTGTTAAAAATATTTTTGAGGATAATTTAATACCCTCAATTGTAACCAACCATTTATAATTATTTGAGTATATTAGATCACCTAAATTTCTAATTATTATCATAGCTACAAATCCTAATACAAAGTAAGGAAAAATATCTATTATTGAGTATTTCTTTTCTGTGGTTTTTCCTCGATTATAAAGAAATGCAAATAAAGGGATCATGATAATTAAAAAGGTATTCCTTATTAATTTTGTGACTGTTGCAATATTTAAAGTTTCAGGACTATTAAATTGTTGGTCATAAATCAATCCAGCAGCTGCAACTTGAGAGGTTTCATGTATAGATGTTCCTAAAAACAATCCAATTAACAAAGGTTCACTTTCGAAATAAAAGTTAGCAAAATATGGATAAATAAGCATTGAAAGTATTCCAAACAATGTAATATTAGCAATTGCATATGATACCTCATTTTTTTTTGCACCAATAACAGGAGCAGTAGCCATTATCGCTGTAGTACCACAGACAGTACTGCCTATAGATATTAAGTAAGCCATTCTTGTTGGAATTTTAAATTTTTTAATTAGAAGCTTGATTACAATTAACACACTAATTATACAGATTATAATTAATGGGATTGCTATTGCCCCAAATTCTAAAAATTCAAATGGCTTTAATTGAATACCTAAACAAATAATTCCTAGTTTAAGAATATATTTTTGTGTAAAATCTAATCCTCTTAAAAAACTTTCCCTAATTTGAAAAATATTTCCGAAAAACATCCCCAATAAAATAGCGATCATCGCAGTAGATATTGGGCTTTTTTCATAGCCTAATAACTCAATACCAAGAATATTATTGAAGCCTTGTGATAAAGTGTAAAGAACGAATGCCAATATAATACCTGGCAATACAACCAGGTATTTCTTAAATTTCATGAAAGATTAAAGTTAATTAAGCACTTCTGTAAAGTTTAGTCATAACAAATTCTCTATGACCTAAAGCTTCAGCGCAAGTTAATCTGCCGTTTGCTACTCTTAGTGTAGTTTTAATCAATTCATCACCTGCTTCAGACAAATTCATTTCTCTTGAAAGAATTTTTGAAACATCGCAATCAATATGCTCTCCCATACCTTTTACAGTTAATGGATTAGCTGTTAATTTAACAACAGGTTCAATTGGATTTCCAACAATATTACCTTGTCCAGTTGGAAATAAATGAATATTAAAACCAGCAGCAGCTTGAAGTGTCACACATTCTGCAGCAGCAGATGATGTATCCATAAAATATAAACCTTTTCCTTTAGTTGGTTCTTCAGCTGGTTCAAGAACATCAATAAATTTACAATTTCCAATTTTTTGAAAATTACCAAAAGCTTTTTCTTCAATTGTTGTAAGTCCTCCAGCTATATTTCCAGCTGTTGGTTGACTTTCAGAAAGATCATCTGTCGCTTCTTTTAAAATAAAATCATTATAAGAGCTCCAGGTTTTCATAAATTTGTCAGATGCTTCTTTTGTAGCTCCTCTATTTGCACATACTTGTTCTGCACCAGTTAATTCAGATGTTTCACCAAAACACAAGTGAACACCTAATGGCTCAAGTTTGTCCATTAAATTTCCAACAGTTGGGTTTGCAGCAAGTCCTGAAGTAGTATCAGATTCACCACACTTAACTGAAATCCATAAATCACTTAAAGGACACTCTTCTCTTTGTTTTTCTGAAGCCCACATAACAAATTCTTGTGCTTTTTTTGACGCTTTCATCGTCGTGCCAATATCGCCTGTACGCTCAATATGAAATCCTTCAACTGGTTTTCCAGTTTTAGCAATTCCATCTACAATTTTTTTTGTCCATTTCGGTTCAATACCAATTACAATTACAGCTGCAACGTTCGGATTACATCCAGTTCCTATCATTGTTCTAAAATGAAGTTCTAAATCTGCACCAAACTGAAGTCTTCCGTAAGAATGAGGAAGAGCAATTGTACCTTTAATATTGTTAGCAATCGCTTCTGCACAAGCGTTCGAAATGTCATCAACTGGCAAAATAATTACATGATTTCTTGTTCCGGCTCTGCCGTTTTCTCTTTTATAACCTAAAAAACTCTTTGGGATTTCCATACTATTACCACTTTTTTGTTTTTACATTGTGAACATGTACATGTTCACCTTTTTTGATTGATTTAACAACTTTACCAATATCGTGACCATACTTTAAAATAGTATCACCCTCTTTAAGGTCAACCATTGCAATTTTATGACCTAAAGGTATTTCATCTACGGATTGAATATTTGTTGAACTGTCATCTTCCATTATCCAGCAAGCACAGTCCTGTTTAGGAGTGATTTTTTCAATAACAACTACTCCCACGTTGTCTTTTTTATCATGTATAATTATATCTGTTGCCATATCGTGTCGATTTGTTTGTTTGAAATTTGTAAAAACTTATATATTAATCGCACAAATTAACAAACGAATTTTATAAATATTATAATTACACTTTAGAGAGGTTCTAGTTTTATGACAAAAATGACAACAGAAGAAGCTTTTGTAAAAGTTTTACAAATGCACGGTATAGAACACGCGTTCGGAATTATTGGTTCGGCCTTTATGCCAATTTCAGATATTTTTCCAGATGCAGGTATAACTTTCTGGGATGTTGCTCATGAAACAAACGGTGGTTTGATTGCTGATGGTTACACAAGAGCTACTGGTAAAATGTCAATGGTTATTGCTCAGAATGGACCTGGAATTACTGGATTAGTCACACCAATAAAAACTGCTTATTGGAATCATACTCCTCTTTTATTAGTTACACCGCAAGCAGCGAACAAAACAATGGGGCAAGGTGGATTTCAAGAAGTAGAGCAAATGAATTTATTCAAAGACATGGTTTGTTATCAAGAAGAGGTAAGAGATCCATCAAGAATGGCAGAAGTATTAAATAGAGTAATAGAGAAAGCTATTAGAGGGTCTGCACCCGCACAGATAAATGTTCCAAGAGATTATTGGACACAAGTAATTGATATCGATCTTCCACCAATTGTAAGGTTGGAGAGACAAGCAGGTGGAGTAGATGCAATCAATAAGGCTGCAGACTTACTAACAAAAGCAAAATTTCCAGTTATATTATCTGGCGCTGGTGTTGTAATCGGTGGAGCTATTGAAGATTGTAAAAAACTTGCAGAAAAATTAGATGCACCAGTGTGCTCGGGTTATCAACATAATGATAGTTTTCCTGGAAGCCACCCTTTAGCCGCTGGTCCGTTAGGATACAATGGTTCAAAAGCTGCAATGGAATTAATTAAACAAGCAGATGTTGTTTTGGCATTAGGTACAAGATTAAATCCATTCTCCACATTACCTGGTTATGGAATGGACTATTGGCCAAAAGATGCAAGTATTATTCAAGTAGATATGAATTCTGATCGAATTGGTCTTACAAAGAAAGTTACAGTTGGAATTTGTGGTGATGCAAAACTAGTGGCACAACAATTATTAGCAAAACTTTCACCAACTGCAGGTGATACAGATAGACAAAAAAGAAAAGACATAATTCATCAAACAAAGTCTGCATGGTTACAAAAATTATCAAGTCTAGATCATGAAGAAGATGATGAAGGCACAGTATGGAATGAAGAAGCTAGAAAAAGAGATGCAGAAAGAATGTCTCCTAGACAAGCATGGAGAGCAATTCAAGCAGGTATGCCAGACGATGTAATTATATCAAGTGACATTGGAAATAACTGTGCAATAGGTAATGCTTATCCTACTTTTGAAAAAGGTAGAAAATATTTAGCACCTGGTTTATTTGGTCCATGTGGATATGGTTTTCCATCTATATTAGGAGCAAAAATAGGATGTCCAGATACTCCAGTAATTGGTTTTGCAGGTGATGGTGCTTTTGGTATCAGCATGAATGAGATGAGTTCATGTGCTAGAGATGAATGGCCAGCAATTTCAATGGTGATTTTTAGAAATTATCAATGGGGTGCTGAGAAAAGAAATACGACTCTTTGGTTTGATGATAATTTTGTTGGTACTGAGCTAGATCCAGAGTTAAGTTACGCTAAAGTAGCTGACGCTTGTGGTTTAAAAGGTGTAACTGTTAGAACAATGGAAGAAACCACAAATGCAATCAAGCAATCTTGTGAGGATCAGAAGAAAGGAATTACAACATTTATTGAGGTAATTCTTAATCAAGAGCTTGGGGAACCATTCAGAAGAGATGCTATGAAGAAACCAGTAAGAGTAGCTGGCATTAAAAAAGAGGATATGAAGAAGCAGCCTTCTTTAAATAATTAAAAAATCTTTAAAGATATTTTTGTTTTTTTCCAGTTGTGTTGTGTCTAATTTAGTGCTGTTTTGCTTTATTAAAATATTAAAAAAGTTCTATTAACTTTTTCGCTAAAATAATATTTCCTTGTTTATTAAAATGAACGTCATTCCAAAAATAAAATTTTTTTACAACATTTAAATGTGATAATTTTTTCTTTTCATTAAAAAAATATGGAAAAAAATTAATAAAGTATTCACATTTGTTAAAACAAAATTCTTCCCACATTTTAACATGTTCAGAATCAACATTGTCATTTTTTAAAGTTTGTGGCCAAGGGTAGACCACTAAACTCATTTTGATGTTATTTTTTTTTAAAAGCTCATATAATTTTTCAATATTATTAATCATTTCTTTTTTTGTTTTAGTTATTGGTTCGGCATATCCATTAATATTGTCTTTTAAATTGTAAGTCCATTCAGCTTTTAGATTGGCTTTTGTAGTATAGATAGGTTTCAAACTTTTTAATGGCGGAGCTTCTTTATTAATTTTATTGTTCATTTTAATTATATACATGTAATAATTAGTTAAAGGTAAATTATATCTTAAAAATTTTCTTCTCTTTAAATTTTTCTCTTTAGCATTTTTTTCCCAAACAGAAAGATCTTCATTTAATAAATAAAATGTATTGTCATCATATAAATCACTCACATCAATAAAAACCACTACATGATCAAAATGATAATTTTTATTTAAGAGAAAATTTATTTTAGAGAGATAAATCTTTGTTCCATAGGAAGTTACACCTAAATTTGCTACACTTTTTTTGCTATTCTCTTCATAAATTCCTGCAAAAGTGTCTTCATAAGGTAATCCAACACCTTCAACAAATGAGTCACCAATAAAAGCAAAGTCAAATTTTTTACCTCTTGATTTATTGCAATGATATTTAAAACCGTGATTGTCTGTACACAACGAGAATATACCATCAAAGCTTTTTGATTTATTATAAATGACGTTTTCTCTAAAGCCGTGATGGTACACTGGATGATCTATTCTAATTAATCTCTCATAAAATTGTGTTTTTGATAAATAAGGGTCTAAATATCTTAATATCGTACTTCCAAAAAAAAAATCTATAAAAAGTGTAAAAAGAAACGTTGTAAAGAAAATAATTAAAGATAATTTTATATAGTAAAAAAAAACTCTAATCATTGACTAACATTATAATAATTTTTTAAAATGTATCTAGAAAATGATCAATCTTGTAGCTGGGTTAATGATCTTAATAAAAGATATAATATAAAGATATTAGAAAAAAATAAATCTTGTGATTGGTTAATAGTAGGTGCCGGTTATACAGGATTATCAGCCGCTAGAAAATTATCTTTACTCCATCCAGATCAAAAAATAATAATAATTGATGCTCAATTAGCAGGAGAGGGTGCTAGTAGTAGAAATTCAGGGTATCTAGTTGATACTACTCTTAATGACGGTTTCACTTCAAACAAGGAATTAGATAACTATAAAAAAAAAACTGATATTTATGATTTAGGAATAAATGCAGTTAAGAAATTTATTAATGAATACCAAGTCGATTGTGACTGGAATGAATGTGGAAAATATTTTGCATCTTCAAAAAAAGAAGATGAAAAAATTTTAAGAAACTTTTCAGATACTCTCTCAAAATTAGGTTATGAAAATAAATTATTATCAAATAATGAGTTATTGGGAAGATTGGGTACTAATTTTTATAATATTGCACTTCATACTAAAGGAGGAGTTTTATTACACCCAGGAAAGCTAGTTAGAGCAATGGTTGATGTATTACCAAAGAATGTTTTTTTATATGAAAATTCATCTTTATTAACTTGGCATAAAAATAAAAATGTAATCTCTTGTCATTTTAAAAATGGTAAAATCAATAGTAAAAAAATAATTTTCGCTACAAATGGTTTTTTGAAATCTTTAGGAATAAAATCAAACTATAATTTTCCAATTACTTTAACTGCAAGTATGACAAGACCATTAACCACTGATGAATTTAATTCTATCGGTCAACCAAAAGAGTGGGGTGTGCTTCCTGTAAGACCAATGGGTGCCACCATTAGAATGACTAAAGATAAAAGAATTTTGATAAGAAATACAGCGGAAGTTCATAATCCTTTTAAGATGTCTAGGGTGGAGTTGGAAAAAAGATCCACTAACCAAAGAATTGGTATTAAAAAAAGATTTCCACAATTACCAGATAACATAATTCAATCTTCGTGGTCAGGAATTGTTTCAAGAACTAGAAATAGTTCTCAAATTTTTGAAAAAATAGATGATAATATATTTGTTGCAGGTTGCTATAATGGTTCAGGTATTGGAGTTGGTACTTTGTTTGGAGAGCAAATTGCGCTTAAAGCAAGTAATGAAAATACAAAAGAGATAGAAACTATTGAAGCAAGAAATAAACCTACTTGGCTTCCTCCTGATCCAATTTTAAGTTTAGGAGTTAGAGCTAGGCTGATTTATGAACGTTTCAGAGCAAAATCTGAGATTTAGTTCAAGACAGACATAGGATCAAGTCGTGTTTGAAACCAATTCACTCTAAAATCCAAATGCGGTCCTGTTGATCTTCCTGTTGATCCTACAGTTCCTATTACATCTCCTTGATTAACTTGATCACCAACAGAGACTAATACATTTTCTAAATGAGAATATATTGTTGATATCCCATGACCATGATCCATTATAACTGTACCACCAGTATAGTATAAATCATCCTCAGCCATAGTAACTACACCTGAACCAGAAGATTTAATCATCGTTCCTTGTTTAGCTGCAATATCTATTCCGTAGTGAGGCCATCTTGGTTTACCATTTAAAATTCTTTGACTACCATAAACACCACTAATTATACCCTCAACTGGCATGATAAATTTTTCTTTAAAAAATTGTAGATCTGAATTAATTGCTCTTGCTTCTCCAATTGCATTATTTTCTTTTTTAATTCTTTTATAAACAGACTCAGGTGGAGTGACTTTACTTTCTGCCAAACCATCTATTCTTTGTATATTATATTTTCTCTTTAAAACTTTTTTTGTAATTATTGATTTTTTTCCATTAATAATTTTTGCAAATGTTAGGTCGTATTTTTGATCTCGATCTATACCAAAGACAAAAAAACCATCTTTTGAGACTTTAACTTCTTTTTTTCCAACCAAAATTTTAGCATTAGGGTTAGTTTTACCTAATATAAAATGACCTTGTAGAAATTTACCTTGGAATTCAATAGCTTTTACTGGTGATATAAAAATTAAAAAAATAAAAAAAAGTCTATAAATTATTGAGCTGTCCATCCACCATCTATAATTATTGATGTTCCAGTTATCATTGAAGATGCTGAGGATGCCAAAAAGCATACTGTTGTAGCAACATCACTTTCAGTAGCTGCTTTACCCATAGGAATATTTCCAAGAGCTAATTTTTTAAATTTTTTGTTTTTAAAAAAGTTTTTAACCATAGGTGTTTCAACAAAAGTAGGTGCTACAGTATTAACTCGGATATTTTTTTTTGCTAATTCTACACCCATTCCCTTAGTTAGTCCTTCTATTCCAAATTTTGTCATATTGTATACGTTTCTACCGCTCATACCAACATGACCTAGTTGAGACGACATATTTATAATTGAGCAAGGTCTTTTTTTATTTTTTAGCATCTTTTTTACGACAAGTTGTGCCACGTTAAATGCTGCTTTTAAATTTAAATCTACAAGGTAATTCATACTTTTTTGTCTAATTTTTTCAAAGGGCTCTGGAATATTAGTCCCTGCATTGTTTACTAGCACATCAATAATTTTAATTTTTTCTAATTTTTCTTTTAAATCTTCATAATTCATTACATCGCACGAAACTTTAATAATTTTACCTTTAACCTTTTTGATATCCTTTTCTAATTTATTAAGATCTGAGGATGTTCTGCTTAAAGCTATAACAGTTGCTCCTGCTTCAGCTAATGCAATTGAACACGCTCTTCCAAGTCCTTTTCCTGCACCAGTAACTAAAGCATATTTGTTTTTAAGATTTATTTTTTGAAGATACATTAAAAGAATAATATTTTAATATCTGTGTAAATCAACTCAACTGCTACAATTAAAATGGCCAATAATCCAAGCCAAGCTATCCATCTATATTTTTTAATCCATCCAGAAATTAAAGTTGCTGCAGTTGCCATTAAAACAATTGATAAAACTAACCCAAAAACAAGAAGTCCATAATGTTCACCAGCTGCACCTGCTACACCCAGTACATTATCTAAACTCATTGTAAAATCAGCCAATAGAACAGTCCAAATAGCCTTTAAAAAACTAGAGCTATCTACTTTAATGTCTTCTTCGGTCTCCGAGCCTTTTATTACATCCACATAAAGTTTATAAACAATATAAAGCAGCAGCAATCCTCCTATTAACCTCAAACCTGTAATTTGTAAAAGATATGCGGTAAGCAATGTTAAAATAATTCTTAAAATAACTGCACCACCAATTCCCCAGAAAATAACTTTTTTTCTTTGTTCTGGTGGAAATTTAGATGCAACCATTCCAATTATAATTGCATTGTCTCCAGCTAAAACTAAATCAATAAGAATAATTTGAGTTAATATTGCTATTTGCTCAGGTGTAAAAAATTCTGCAAACATTATTGTTGTAGTATCATGTCTGCACCTTTTTCTGCAATCATTATTGTTGGGGCATTTGTATTACCTGAAGTGATGTTTGGCATTATTGATGCATCTATAACTCTCAAATTATTAATACCCCTAACCTTAAGTTTTTCATCTACTACAGACATTTCATCTTGACCCATTTTACAAGTTCCAACTGGGTGAAAAATAGTTTGAGCATAATTAGATGCTTCTTTAACTAGTTCCTCATCGTCATTTAAATGAATGCCAGGTCTGTATTCTTCTGGAGTGTATTTTTTGAAAGTTTCAGATTCCATTATAATTTTTCTAGTTAATTTAAGTCCTTTAGCTGCAATCATTCTATCGTGATCAGTTGATAAATAGTTTTGTTTTATTTTTGCATAAGTTCTTGAGTCTTTATCAACAATGCTAACATGCCCTCTACTTGTTGGTCTGATATTTGAAACAGTAGGGGTGAATGCATGAAAATCATGATTTTTTGTTGCTCCCAACGTATCCATACTCATGGGCTGAACATGCCATTGCAAGTCTGGTAGTTCTAAAGATGGATCGCTTTTAGCAAACATACAAAGTTGACTAGCACCCATAGTCATTGGGCCACTTCTTTTAAAAATATATTCTAAGCCAATCATTAAATTTCCAAATAAACTATTAATTTTTTTATTTAGGGATTTTAATCCATTAATTTTATAGATTGGTCTAAGCATTAAATGATCGTGCAAATTTTCTCCAACACCATTTAAATCTTGCACCATATCAATTCCAAGATTTTTAAGTTTTTCAGGATTTCCTACACCAGAAACTTGTAAGATTTGAGGAGATCCAATAGCCCCTGATGAGATAATAATTTCTTTATTTGCTTGAACTTTTTTTAATTCATTTCCTTCCCAATACTCAACTTCTTTGGCAGTTTTATTTTCAAAATTTATTTTTTTGACATGTGAATGAGTTAAAATTTTTAAATTTTCCCTGCTCTTGATTGGGTTTAAATATCCAACAGCTGTACTACATCTAAAGCCATCCTTTTCAGTTACTTGGAAATAACCGCAGCCATGATTATCACCAGTATTAAAATCTTTTGTTTTAGGAATACCAAATTCCTCAGCAGCATTTTGAAATTCATCTAAAAGAGGTAGATGTATTCTTTGATCTGAAACAGATAAAGGGCCTCCAACTCCATGGAACTCATCTTTTCCTCTTTCTTGGTTTTCTGCTTTGATAAAATAAGGCAAAACATCATCCCATCCCCAACCAGTATTACCTAATTGTCTCCAAATATCATAATCTCTGTGTTGACCTCTAATATAAAGCAGACCATTGATAGAA
>CACJBQ010000007.1 GCA_902591695.1 uncultured Pelagibacteraceae bacterium
AAAAATTCAGATTGAAAAATCAGAAGCTGAAAAATTTTACATAGTTCATGAAACTAAACCATTTTATAATGATTTATGCGCCTATTTATCATCAGGACCAATTGTTGTAATGGTTCTTGAAAAAGATAATGCAGTTTTAGGAAATAGAGAATTAATGGGTGCCACAAATCCAAAAGAAGCAGAGGAGGGCACTATTAGAAAAAAATATGGGATTTCAATTGATAAAAATTCTGTGCATGGGTCAGATAGTATTGAAAATGCTAAAATTGAAATAGATTTTTTCTTTAAAGATTAAAAACTTTTAATATAGCTTTCGGGTACAGTTTATGCTCTTGAACTAAAATTTTTTTAGCAAGAGAAGACTCAGTATCTTTTTTTGAAATTTTTACTTTCTTTTGTAGAATAATCTTGCCCGAGTCTAATTTAGCATTTACAAAATGAACAGTGCATCCTGAGTATTTTTCCTTATTTTTTAATACTCTTTGGTGAGTATTTAATCCTTTATATTTAGGTAGTAAAGAAGGGTGTATATTTAAAATTTTTCCTTTAAATTTTTTTATAAAATTTTTTGACAGAATTTTCATAAATCCAGCTAGACAAATAATTTCAATATTGTTTTTTTTTAAAATAGAAATTAGCTTATTTTCACTTAATTTTTTGTTTTTAAAATTTAAAACTTTTTTTTTAATTTTAAATTTTTTGGCATAATTTAAACCCTTTGCCTTAGAGTTATTTGAAAGAATAAAATTAATTGATATAGGAGATTTTTTAGTTTTAGAAAATTTAACTAAAGATTTTAAATTACTTCCTGTCCCTGAAATAAATACGGCTGTTCTAATTCTATTGATACCAGTTGATAGAACCATTTAACTTAACTTTGTTTTTACCATTAAAAATTTTTCCAATAACATATGGTTTGTATTCCTTTGAAAAAAATTTACTTATTTTTTTTAAATTTTTACTTTCAACAATAAGACAAAAACCAACTCCACAATTAAATGTTTTAAGCATTTCTTTATCGGAAATTCCATTATTTTTAAGCCAATTAAATATTTTAGAAGTTTTAATTTTTTCCAAACTTATATTTGCAGAGAGTTTATCTGGTATAATTCTTTTAATATTATCAGACAAACCTCCTCCAGTTATATTTGCACAGCCATTGATCAAGTTGTTATTTATTAAATTCATTATTTCTTTAACATATATTTTAGTTGGTTTTAAAAGCTCAGATTTTAAAAATTTATTTTTTTTAATATTTATTTTTTTTTGTTTTATTAAATATCTCACAAGAGAATAGCCATTAGAATGTAAACCACTTGAAGGAATTGCTAGTATAAGATTGTTTTTTTTAATTTTATTTTTATTTAAAATTTTATTTTTTCCTACAACTCCTACAGCAAAACCTGCGATATCAAATTTACCTTTTTCATAGGTACCAGGCATTTCTGCAGTTTCTCCACCTACGAGCTCACATTCTGATTGATCACAACCTTTTTTAATCCCTTTTATTATTGCTTTTAGTTTTATTAGATCAATTTTATTTATAGAAATATAATCTAAAAAAAGTAATGGTTTTGCTCCTTGAACAATTAAATCATTCACACTCATAGCAACCAGATCAATACCAATAGTATCAAATTTATTTAATTTATTTGCAATTTCAACTTTAGTTCCCACACCATCAGTACAAGCAACGATTCTAGGTTGTTTAATATTACCTGGAATATTTGTGATTGAACCAAACCCTCCTATATTAGAGAACTTTTTTTTGCCTCTTTTTTTTGCTGAAACTGTAGAAATGAAATTAACAAACTTGTCTGCAGCTTTAATATTAACTCCACTTTTTTTATAGGTAAATTTTTTTTTATTCATTAATATGTTTTATGAAATTTATTTCTCTACTTAGTAATTTAAGGCTTTTATATAATTTTTTTTTATTTCTTGCTTTAATAAATATTTTCTTTTCCACAGGAAAAAGTCATGCAAACACATTTTCTATTAATGATATTGAAATATCAACACCTTTTGAAATAAATTTTAATAAAAATGAAATTATCGATGAAGGATTTGTTAAGGCATTTAATGAACTTATTTTGTCAATTGTTCAAAGTAAAGATCAGGTAAAATTAAAAAATACATCAATTAATCAAATAAAAGGAATGATTGAAACTTTTTCTATTAAAGAAGAAAAGTTTATTGATGAAATATATTATCTTGCGCTAAATGTTTCATTTAATAAAAAAAATATATTTGATTTATTAGAAACGAAAAATATTTTTCCATCATTACCTATGAAAAAAGATTTTTTATTCATCCCCGTACTTGTTGATCAAAACAAAAATCAAATTTTAATGTTCTCTGAGAATAAGTTATTTTCCAGTTGGAATTTAAATAATAAAAAATACAGTCTTTTAAATTATATTTTACCCACTGAGGATTTAGAGGATTTTAGATTGATAAAACAAAATATTAATATTTTAGAAACTTATGACTTCAAAGAAATTATAAATAAATACAATATAGATGACCACATTATTATGATTGTGTTTAAGGATAATAATAAAATGAGAGTATTTAACAGAATTTTTTTTAATCAAAATAACAATTTGAAAAATTTAAATTATACAGAGGTTAATTTTGATGAAGAAGAAGAGTTATTTGAATTTATTGATAATTTAAAATTAGTCTACGAGGATTTTTGGAAATCACAAAATCAAATCAATACCTCAGTAAAGTTATCTTTAAATATTTCTATTGATAATTCTAATAATATAAAAATTAATAAATTTGAAAAAATTTTATCTGATATGGATTTGATATATAATTTTTCAATTTATAAGTTTGATAATCGAAATAATTTTTATAAAATTATTTTTAATGGAACACCTGATAAGTTTTTAGAAGTTATGAGTGATCAAAATTATGATTTGGAAATTAAAAATAAAATTTGGGTTTTAAATGACAAATCTTAATCAGCAAATACTTAAATTTGATTACGATCAAAATTTTAAAGATCAGGATTTTTATGTTTCAAATAGCAATGAACACTCTTTTAGCCTTTTAAATAGTTGGCCCAAATGGGATAAAAACTTTATAAACTTAATAGGTGAAAAGTTCTCAGGAAAAAGTCATTTAATAAATATATTTTTAGAAAAGTATAGAGGAATTAAAATTAATGCAGAAGATATTAATAATGACTTTCTTCAACAAATTAAAATATATGAAAATATTATTATTGAAGATTTAACTGAAAAAATAAATGAAAACTTATTATTCACACTTATTAATATAATAGATCAGGATAATAAGTACTTAATAGTAACCTCAACAATACCAATAGTTGACTTTAATTTTAAATTAAATGATCTTAATTCAAGATCTACTAATTTTATTTTATCTCAAATTGAAAAACCTGGTGACGATTTAATTTATGCACTAATATTAAAAAATCTTTCTGATCGTCAAATATCACTAGACCAAAAACTTATTGAATTTATAATTAAGAGAATTGATAGAACTTATGGCAAAATTTCCGAATTCATATATAAAATCGACGAAATTAGTTTAAAAAGAAAGAAATCAATCGATTTTAAAATTATAAAAGAAGCATTAGAGGTTTAATTGAATAAATACAGAACACACAAGTGTAACGAATTAAGAAAAGAGGATGTAAATAAAAAAATTTCTCTTTCAGGCTGGATAAATAAAAAAAGAGACCATGGGAATTTATTATTTATTGATTTGAGAGATAATTATGGAATTACCCAATGTATAATTGATAAAGATAATAAATACTTTTCTGATTTAGAAAAAATGCAATTAGAGACTGTAATTAAAGTTGAGGGAAAAGTAGTTAACAGATCTAAAGAAACAATTAATTCTGAAATAGATACAGGTGAAATAGAGATTGTTATTGAGAAGCATGAAGTTTTAGGAACTTGTAAAGAACTACCTATGCCAATCTTTAGTGATCAAGAATATGCTGAAGAAATAAGATTGAAATATAGATTTTTAGATTTAAGAAGAAAAAAAATTCATGAAAATATTATTTTAAGATCTAAAGTTATTTCATACATCAGAAATGAAATGACTAAATTAGGTTTTTTAGAATTTCAAACACCGATTTTGACCTCATCTAGTCCAGAGGGCGCTAGAGATTTTTTAGTTCCTAGTCGTTTAAATCCCGGAAAATTTTATGCATTACCTCAAGCTCCTCAACAATTTAAACAATTAATAATGGTTTCTGGCTTTGATAGATATTTTCAAATTGCACCTTGTTTTAGAGATGAAGATGCGAGAGCAGACAGAAGCCCTGGAGAATTTTATCAATTAGATTTAGAAATGTCATTTGTTGAGCAAGAAGATGTATTTAATGTTGTTGAGAAATTAATGGTTAATACATTTAAAAATTTTTCAACTAAAAAACTGATGTTTGATAAATTTCCAAAGATTTCATTTAAGGAGTCAATGCTTAAATATGGTACTGATAAACCAGATTTAAGAAACCCACTTGTTGTAAATGATATAACTGAAATTTTTTTAAGAGAAGATGTTTCATTTGAAATATTTAAAAAATTAGTAAAATCTGGATCTAAAGTAAGATGTATTATTACAAAAAATACGAAAGATAAGCCAAGAAGTTTTTTTGATAATATTGATAAATGGGCAAAAGACGAAGGTGCTTCTGGTTTAGCTTATTTTACTTTAGAAAAAGATAAAGATATTTCAGCAAAAGGCCCTATAGGAAAATTTTTTTCTCAAGATGCATTGGCTGAAATCATGAAAAAAACAAACTGTAAAATAGGGGATAGTATTTTCATGGCTTGTGGAAAACAAGATGAATTGGAAAAAATTACTGCACTAGCAAGAGATAAAATTGCAAAAGATCTAGATTTAATTGACGAAAATGTTTTCGCATTTTGCTGGATTGTAGACTATCCAATGTTTGAAAAAGATGAAGCAACAAACAAGATTGTATTTAGTCACAATCCATTTTCAATGCCTCAAGGTGATCTAAGTGAAAAAGATTTTGAAAATCCATTAGATATACTTGCCTTTCAATACGACATAGTTTGTAATGGTATAGAATTATCTTCAGGAGCAATTAGAAATCATAAACCAGAACTTATGTATAAACTTTTCTCGATTGCAGGATATGATAAAAATCAAGTAGATGAAAAATTTAGTGGTATGATTAATGCACTTAGTTATGGCGCACCACCACACGGAGGAATAGCACCTGGTATTGATAGAATCGTAATGTTACTAGCTAATGAGAAAAATATTAGGGAAGTTACTATGTTTCCAATGAACCAAAATGCACAAGATTTGATGATGAATGCACCATCTGAGGTAAATCCAGATCAATTAAAAGAATTAAATTTAGCTTTAAAAACTAGAAAATAGATTATTTTTTACCTTTTAAACTTATTTTTATATCTGAAAGATCAACTAGATTTTTTTTATAATTATTTCTAACGAAACCTTTGCTGGTAATGTCTTTTACAATTTTCAATAATTGATTTTGATCCTCAGAACTTTGATCTTCTGCATTGATTGAATCATTTCCTCCAATAGCTGGAGTATGGGCCAGATCTTCTCTATTTTGATATGAAATAGCTAATTCTCTGAAAATATAATCTAAAATTGATGTAGCACTTAAAATTCTATCATTGCCATGTACTTTGCCAGACGGTTCAAACTTCGTACCTACAAATGCACTTATAAACTCATCTAACGGAACACCATATTGAAGGCCTAGGGATACAGCAATTGCAAAATTATTCATTAAAGCTTTAACAAGCTCACCTTCTTTACTGGTATCAATAAATATTTCTCCAATTTTTCCGTCTTCATATTCTCCGGTATGTAGGTAAACTTTGTGGTCACCAATAGTAGCTTTTTGAATATATCCTTTTCTTCTATCAGGCATGCTAAATCTTTTACCTGACCTCTCGTTAGCTGTATTTATACTTGTTATTACACTTTCTTTATTTATTGGGTTTTTTTTATCTGTTTCAGTAACTATCTCCACTTTGTTGTTTTCAAGGACTTTATTGTTTTTAGGGTCTAGACTTTTTGTTTTTCTGTTATCAAGCTTTACGTCTAAAACCTCAAATTTACCATCATCTCTTTTTTCTAAATTTTTTAACTCCGCCTCATTAATATCATCTAAATAATGATTTACTTTAAAGGTACAGGTATAATAAGTTTCAACTAAATACTTTGCCATATGATCTCAATTTTAATTTTAATTTGAATAATGAATCAATTAATTTATATACATATTCATATTTTAGTCTAATTTAAATTTTACAATTTTTAATTGAATAAATAAAAAAATATTATGTTGACACTCTTAAGAAAAATTTTCACATGGTGGAATCAAGATACTTTTGGAACAAGATTAAAGACTATTTTTTTTGGAAAACTAGTTGGCACTGATGAGCTGGGTAATAAATACTATGAGAGCAAAAACGGTAAAAGATGGGTTATCTATTCAAACACAATTGACGCATCAAAAATTCCTGTTGAATGGTATTCTTGGATACATTTTACACCAAATAAAATTGAGAAAAAACATACTTTAGAAAAATATAAATGGCAAAAACCTCATCAAGAAAATTTAACTGGGACTGACGCAGCATATTATCCAAATAAGAATAAAGATGGTATTAAAAAAAAATACTCAAGTTGGAAAGAATAATTTTAAATTAATTTATTTAGTTTTTTTATTTTATTTTTGTTTAGTTTTAAGCTCAAATGCAAAAAGTAATTTAGAAGGAACTTATACTGATATAAAAATTTTAGATAAAATAAGTTCTAAAAACACTTTGCTTAAACTTAAAAATGGAGAATTAGTAAAGTTTAAAGATTTATCAATTAAAAGCCTGAAATGTAAAAATTCAGAATTTGATGATAATCCAGAAATAACTGCCTATATACAAGTTCGAGATCTGACTAATAAAAATAATGATGAAGTTTTTGTTTTTAATGGTTGGATGTTTTCATCAAGTCCATCAATTACACCTTTTGATCATCCTGTTTACGATGTTTGGCTTGTGAAATGTTATTAAACAATTGAATCTTTATCTAACCAACTAACGTTAAAATCTGAATTAATAAATTTTTTGTGGTTTAGTAATTTTTTATGTAGAGGTATTGTTGTAGTTATTCCTTCAATAACAAATTCGTCTAAGGACCTATTCATTCTTTGAATCGCTTCTGTTCTGTTTCTTCCATGACAAATTAACTTACAAACCATACTATCGTAATAGGGTGTTACCTTATATCCTTGAAATATTGCGCCATCTACTCTGGTTCTAAAACCAGATGGTTGATGACACATAGTAATCACCCCAGGCGAAGGCTGAAAGTTTTTACTTGCATCTTCAGCATTTATTCTACATTCAATTGCATGTCCTCTGGGATTTATGTCACTTTGTTTCAAAGCTGTTTCTCCTGAAAAAGCAATCCAAATTTGCTCTTTAATTATATCAATACCAGTGACCATCTCAGTTACAGGATGTTCAACTTGAACTCTTGTATTCATCTCAAGGAAATAAAATTTCCCATCTTCATATATAAACTCAACAGTCCCAGCTCCCATATAACCTATTTTTGCAACCATTTTGACTGTTCTTTCAAATAAATCTTTTCTTATCTCATCATTTAAAACTGGACTTGGTGTTTCTTCTATAAGTTTTTGATGTCTTCTTTGAACTGAACAATCTCTCTCATGTAGGTGAACTGCTCTATTTTTTCCAGCTAATATTTGAACCTCAATATGCCTTGGATTTTGAAAAAATTTTTCAATATAAACTTCATCATTACCAAAGTATTTTTGTGCTTCTGATTTTGCAGTTGAAAACAACGTTTCAAATTCTTCTTCTTTATAAACTATTTTCATACCTTTACCTCCACCTCCACCTGAAGCTTTGATTAAGACAGGAAAACCAATTTTTTTACATAGTTCTTTTGCTTCAGAAACATCTTTTACTCCTCCCTCAGAGCCCTCAATAACAGGCAATCCATTTTCTTTAGCTATTCTTTTTGCTTGGATTTTGTCACCCATCATTTCAATATGTTTTGATGAAGCTCCTATAAAATTAATTTTATTCTCTTCTAAAATTCTTGCAAAATTCGCATTTTCCGAAAGAAAACCATAGCCAGGATGAACAGCATCAGCATTTGTAAGTTCTATTGCTGACATTAATGCCGGAATGTTTAAATAACTATTTGCAGGTTGATGAGAACCAATACACACACTTTCATCAGCCATTCTAACATGCATACTTTCTTTATCTACATCTGAATGAACAGCTACTGTAGATATTCCCCATTCTTTACACGCTCTAATAATTCTAACCGCAATTTCCCCACGGTTTGCAATTAAAATTTTTTTAAACATTATTTATTCAAGGATAATAATAGTTTGACCAAACTCTACAGGTTGACCATCTTCAACACAAATTTCTTTTACTACACCATCTGCTGTTGAAGGAACATGGTTCATTGTTTTCATTGCCTCAACAATCATAATTGTATCACCTTTTTTAATCTTTTTTCCAATCTCAACAAACTTTTTAGCACCAGGTTCTGGCGCATGATAGGCTGTTCCAATTATAGGCGAAGTAATTTCAGTTCCTGATTTAATATTTTGAGTTTGAGTAGTTGGCGAACCTGTTGCGGGTGTTGAGGGCGAAATTACTTGTGGCTGATTACTAATTGAAACATTATTTTTTGATACTTTAATTTTTGTATCTTTTTCAGTTATCTCTATTTCAGTAAGATTGAATTCTTTTAAATAATCACTTAATTCTTTAATTATTTTTTTATCTATTTTCATTTTGCAAAGTCTTTTGTAATGAAATTATGGCCAAAATATATCCTTCGGCACCTAATCCAAAAATTCCTCCAGTTACAACACCACTTATAAGTGATTTATGTCTAAATTCTTCTCTTTTATAAATATTAGATAAATGTATCTCGATTATTGGTTTTTTAAATAAATCTAGGGCATCTCTTATAGCCACAGAAGTATGAGTAAATGCAGCGGCATTTATAATCATACCATCAAAATTTTTCCTAGCATCTTGAATTATATTAACAAGTTCTCCTTCAACATTGGATTGAGCAAATTCAACATCAATACCAATTTCTTGTCCTTTTTTAGAACAATTCTCTTTAAGTTGGTCAAACGTAGTTGATCCATATTGTGATTGTTCTCTTTCCCCTAATAGATTAAGATTTGGACCATTAATAATAATTATTTTATTATTCATTCAGCATTTATATACGATGAAAAAAATAAAAAAAATAAAAATTAAAATAAATGGAAAAATCAAATCTATAAATCAAGATTCCAACCTCTCTTTAGTGTTAAAAAATCTCAAAATTCCATTAAATAAAGTAGCTATTGAGCTTAATGAAGAAATAATAGATAAAAAAAAAATTAGTAAAATAAAATTAAATAAAAATGACAAAATTGAAATAGTTCATTTTATTGGAGGTGGTTAATTTGAAAAAAGATAGTCTGATTATTGCGAATAAAAAATTTAATTCCAGATTAATTGTTGGAACAGGAAAATATAAAAGTATGTCTGAGTGCGCAAAAGCAATTAAACTTTCTGGAGCAGAAATTGTGACAGTTGCTGTAAGAAGGGTTAATATTTCAGATAAAAATAAGCCTTTGCTTATGGATTATATTGATCCAAAAAAAATCACATATTTACCCAATACTGCTGGATGTTTTAATTCAAAAGAAGCTTTGAGAACTTTGAGATTAGCAAGAGAAATAGGTGGTTGGAAGTTAGTTAAATTAGAAGTTTTAGGAGATAAAAAGAATTTATTTCCTGATATGATTGAAACTTTAAAATCTACAGAAGTTCTTGCTAAAGAAGGTTTTAAAGTCATGGTTTATTGTAATGATGACCCTTTAATGGCTAAGCGTCTAGAAAATTCAGGTGCTGACGCTATTATGCCTTTAGCTGCACCAATTGGATCAGGATTAGGTATACAAAACAAAATTAATATTCAAATAATTAGAAAACAAACCAAACTTCCATTAATTATTGATGCTGGTTTAGGTCAAGCTTCAGATGCTGCGATTGCAATGGAATTAGGATGTGATGGTGTACTTGTTAACACCGCTATAGCAAAAGCAAAAAAACCATTTGAAATGGCTCTAGCTTTTAAAAATGCTGTTATCGCTGGCAGACAATCCTTCAAGTCTGGAAGAATAGATAAAATTTTGATGGGTAATCCATCATCTCCGTCAAAAGGGATTATTTAGTTTTTTTATAAAATCTTTTTTTCTTATAAGTTTTTTTGTTTATTTTTTTATTTTCTTTTTTTTCTAAAAACTTATTTTCTTTATTTTGGATTTCTAAATTTTTTAATTTTTCGTAATATTCTACTAATTCAACTGTTTTCTTTGATTTATTTTTAATATCTATAATGTACTCTGGTATTATTAAAGAATTGTCGCTTATTATATCTATCTTTATTTTATTTTTTTTTTCAAAATAAGTTAGATCGTCAACAAAATTTTCTTTAAGAAAATCTGAAACTTTTTCACATACTTTTAATTCAACAAATTTAGCTTTATTAATAACTGCTTTTAATTCAACAATTTTTAGTAGTTTTTGAGCAAAAGACTCGTCTGTTAATGTAACTTTCCATTTAATTGCACTTTCTCTTAGCCTTTGTCTTGACATCTCTAAAAGACCAAAATTACTTATTCTTCCAATTTGAATTCTTGCTCTATCTGATCTACATTTTTCTTTTAGTTTTTTTTCTACCAATCTCCTATTTCCATATCCCAGCATATCAATAAAATCTATAATGATTAAACCAGACAAATCTCTTATCTTTATTTGTCTTGCAATTTCTTCTGCAGCTTCAATATTCGTATCTAAAGCAGTGCTTTCAACATTTTTTCCTTTTATCGAACTTCCAGAATTTATATCGATAGAAACCAAAGCCTCTGTTGGGTTGATAACCAAATATCCTCCTGATTTAAGTTTAATTTCAGAGTCAAAAATTTGATTTAACTTTTGTTCGATATTTTCTTGAATAAATAGTGGAATTTTTCCTCTATATTTTTTAACTTTTTTCACATTTGATGGCATCATAGTTTTCATGAAAGATTGAGCTTTTTTATAACCCTCATTACCTTCTACAATTATATTTTGGGTATTTTCGTCAAACATATCTCTTAAAGTTCTTTTAATTATTTCACTTTCTTGATGAATTAAAGAGGGAGCAATAGAGTTTATTGCAGTTTCCTTTATTTGACTCCAAGAATTGACTAAAGTTGTTAAATCACTATTTATTTCATTTTTTGTTTTATTGCTTCCAGCAGTTCTTACAATTAATCCCATCTCCTTAGGTATTTCAATTTCATTTAAAATTGTTCTTATTTTTTTTCTATCAGCAGGATTAAAAATTTTTCTTGATATACCTCCTCCCTTAGGAGTGTTTGGCATTAATACTATATATTTACCTGCAATAGAAATGAAAGTGCTTAAAGCAGCACCTTTTTGACCTCTCTCATCTTTAATAACTTGTACAAGAATTACCTGATTGGGTTTAATTACTTCCTGAATTTTATATCTTTTAAATTTAAATCTATGCTCTTTCTTTTTTTCTTTTTCATCATCTAAATTTTCTTTTTCAGCAATATTTTCTTTATTATTTAAATTTTCTTCTATTTGTTCATCTGATATCTTTTCTATAGGATCATCAATTTCTAGTTTTCCTTCGGCAATATTTTCTTCTTCTTTAGCCTCAACTTCTCTCGAAAGTTCTTCTCTAGCTTTTTCTTCCTCCTCTTTAATTCTTTCTAAATCTGCTTTTGGTATCTGGTAATAATCTGATTGAATGTCATTAAAAGACAAAAACCCATGCCTCTCTCTTCCAAAATCAACAAAGGCTGCTTGCAAAGAGGGTTCAATTCTACTTACTTTGCCTAAATAAATATTATTTTTAATTAAGTTATTTTTTAAACCTTCGTATTCGTAATCTTCAATATTTTCGCCTGATTTAAGAACAACTCTAGTTTCGCTAGGATGCGAAGCATCGATATATAAATTTTTTTCCATAATTTTGTGAATGTTAATTTCATTAGTATTCTAATTTTTAAAATTTTGTTTAATTTTCTTGCCATAACTTTAACAAATTCCAAGATATAATGAAATTAAAATGAATAAATTTTTAAGAAATATCTTTATTTTAATTACATCTTTTATTCTTTTATCAGCCATTTTGATAATAAGTATCTTATGGACTTATTCTAATGATTTACCAGATTATAAATTTCTTAAAAGTTACAAACCTCCGGTTTCCAGCAAAGTTTACTCTGGTAATGGTGATTTGGTGGCAGATTTTTCACAGGAAAAAAGAGTATTTGTTCCATTCAATTCAATTCCAAAAAATGTAATTAACGCATTTTTATCCGCTGAAGATAAAAATTTTTTCAAACATCCGGGTGTTGATGCTAAAGGTGTAATTAGAGCTGTAATAAATAATATTTCAAATATTTTATCATCTAAAAGGTTAGAGGGAGCATCTACAATTACCCAACAGGTTGCAAAAAACTTTTTACTGACAAATGAAGTAAGTTTAAATAGGAAAATTAAGGAAGCAATTCTAGCTTTTAGAATAGAGAGAGCTTTATCTAAAGAAAGAATTCTAGAACTTTATCTAAACCAAATTTATCTTGGAAGTGGAGCATATGGAGTGGCTGCAGCAAGCTTAGAATATTTTGATAAATCTATTAAAGATTTAAATTACTCAGAAGCTGCTTTGTTAGCAGCTTTGCCAAAAGCACCCAGTAGATATAATCCTTATAGAAATCCAGATGTAGCAAAATTTAGAAGAAATTTAGTTTTAAAAAATTTATTAGAAAATAATTATTTACCATTAGAATGGTATGAAAAACTAACTAATGAGGAAATAATTTTAAAAAAAAATAAAAAAATTTATTTAGAAGATGCTCAATATTTTATCGAAGATGTGAGAAAGAGTGTAATTGAAACCTTGAGCTATGATAAAGTTTACAAACAAGGTTTTAATATCAACACTCCAATAGATTTAAATTTACAAACAATTGCAACAAAATCACTTAGAGATGGATTGATAGCATATGATAAAAGAAAGGGATGGAGAGGACCACTTGCTAAAAAGATTTATAATTCAGATTGGAAAAAAGATTTAGAAAAGTATAAATTAGAAAATTCAATTAATTGGAAATTAGCAATAGTCAAAAAGATAAATAAATTTTCAGCAGAAATAGAAACAGAAGATAATATCGAAGGTGTTATTGAGTATCAGAGTATTTCTTGGACAAAAAAAGAATTTAATAAATTATTAAAACCTGGTGATATTATTTATGTTAAAAATCTTAAAGAAAATATTTTTAACTTAGAACAATTACCAAAGGTAAATGGTGGAATTGTTGTGATGGATCCATTTACTGGAAGAGTTTTAGCACTAAGTGGTGGTTTTAGTTTCAAACAAAGTGAATTTAACAGAGCAACTCAAGCTAAAAGACAGCCTGGATCAGCTTTTAAACCATTTGTCTATGCATTAGCCTTAGAGAACAATTTTACACCAACATCATTAGTTCTAGACGCACCACTAGTTTTAGATCAAGGAGATGATTTAAAAATGTGGAAACCAGAAAATTACGGTAAAAAATTTTATGGGCCTTCGACTTTAAGAGTTGGTTTGGAGAAATCTAGAAATTTAATGACAGTAAGAATAGCCCAAGATCTTGGTGTAGAGAAAATAGTTGATTTTTCAAAAGTATTAAAAATTTATGATAATCCAGAAGAACTTTTATCCATATCTTTGGGTTCTGCTGAAACAACTTTATTAAAACTTACATCTGCTTATTCAGTTTTTGTTAATGGAGGAAAACTTGTTGAACCAATACTGATAGATAGAATTCAGGACAGTGAGGGAAATACTATTTTTAATAATGACAAAAGAAAATGTATTAATTGTGATCAAATTTCTTATTTAACCAACGATTATCCAGATATTAAAAATAACTATACACAAATTTTTTCTCCAGAAACAGCTTTTCAAATGACATCTATTTTAGAAGGAGTTGTTCAAAGAGGCACAGCTAAAAAACTAAAAGACTTAAATTTAAATATTGCGGGTAAAACTGGAACAACAAATAAAAATACAGATACTTGGTTTATTGGTTTTACCTCAAATTTACTAGTTGGTGTATATGTTGGTTCGGATAACCCAATTCCATTAGGAAAATACGAAACAGGATCTAAAACGGCTTTGCCAATATTCAAAAGTTTTATAAGTGATTCTATTAGCAAAAATGATGCAAGACCATTTAAGGCAGCTAAAGGTACAGTGATGATGGTTGTTGATCCTTTAACAGGTCAAAAAGCAAAATTTAACTCAAAGAATACTATTATTGAGGTTTTTAAAAAAGAAAATGTGGTTGATGGAAAAGTACTTTATACAAATTCAGATAGATTAGATTCAAATAATATATTAAAGTTTTACTAATGGATAATAATTATCAAAATTTAAAAGAAGAGATTGAAAAGATAAATCAAAAAATACAGGAGTATCTTTGAAAAAAATAATATTCATTCAAAGCTACAATCTTTAAACTCACAAATGCTGAGTGCCGATTTTTGGCAAGATAAAAATAATTCTCAAAGAGTGATCAAAGAAAAGAAATTTTATGAAGAATTAACTGATTCTTTAAATAATAATGTCGAAAAACTTAAAGATTTAGATGATTTGAGTCAACTGGCGCACGAAGAAGAGAATTTACAAGTTCAAAATGAAATTTTGCAAAATATAAAAGATTTAAGAGGTGAAGTTAAAAAAAATGAAATTAAATGTTTTTTATCTAATGAAGCAGACCCTTTAAATTGTTATATAGAAATACATGCTGGTGCTGGAGGCACAGAAAGTCAAGATTGGGCTGATATGCTAAGAAGAATGTATTTAAAATGGTCTGATAAAAAAAATTTTAAATCAAGTTTGATTAGTGAACATAGAGGCGACGAGGCTGGAATAAAGTCTGCAACAATTAAAATAGATGGTGACTATGTTTTTGGATGGTTAAAAAAAGAGTCGGGAATACATAGATTAGTTAGGATATCTCCATTTGACTCTGGAGCAAGAAGGCACACAAGTTTTGCAAGTGTTTGGATTTATCCAGTTGTAGATGAAAATATAAATATAGAAATTTTAGAAAAAGATTTAAGAATAGACACCTATCGTTCTAGTGGAGCAGGTGGCCAGCATGTTAACACTACTGACAGTGCAGTTAGAATAACTCACATTCCGTCCAAAATTGTTGTTCAATGTCAAAATGAAAGATCACAACATAAAAATAAAGAAACATGCATGAATATGTTGAAAGCAAGATTATATGATTATGAAATCAAAAAAAGAGAGGAAGAAAATCAAAATGTTGAAAGTTCTAAATCTGAAATAGGGTGGGGGCATCAAATTAGATCTTATGTTCTTCAACCTTACAGACTTGTAAAAGATAACAGGACTAGTTTTGAAAGCACTAGTCCTGATAAAGTATTAGATGGTGATATTGACGAATTTTTGGAACAATCGCTTTATAAATTAAATGAAAAATAATATTTTAAAATATTTTATCCTGCTTCTATCAGTGTTTGTTATTTTGACAATTTACCTTAGCACTGTAGGTATAGAGACAGATAAATTTAACGATGAAATTAAAAAAAGAATTTCACTAATAAATAAAAATATAGATATAGATTTAAAAAAAATTAAATTAATTCTAGATCCATTTAAACTAAAAATTTACGCAAAAACAATTGGTACTACGGTATATTTGTCAAAAAGACCTTTAGCATTAGAAAGCATTAAGACGCAAGTTTCGCTCAGTTCTTTAATTAAAAATAAGATTTCATCGTCAAATTTAGAGGTAGTAACTAAGTCTATATTATTAAATGATTTAATTAAATTTATACGGACCACAAATAATACGCCTGAATTATTTATATTAGAAAAAATTGTAAAAAAAGGTCATGTAATTATAGATCTAAGTTTGAACATCGATGAAAATGGTAAACTTAAAAATGATTATATCATTGAAGGTTTGATAAAAGATGCAAGTATTAATTTTTTAAATAAGGCTAATTTTAAGGATATAAATTTCAATTTCAATTTTCAAAAAGATAATTATCATTTTAATGACATAAATTTTAAAGCAGAAGAAGTAAATTTTATTTCAAAAAAATTAAACGTAAAAAAGAAAAAAAATAGTTTTTTAATTGATACTATTGTTTCAAACGATCAGTCAAATTTAAATTCAAATATATTAAAATTATTAAATTTAGGTTTAGAAAACATAATTATAGATGATGCTAAATTTAAAACAAACAACCAATTTTCTTTGGAGATAGATGAAAAACTTAAAGTTAAAAATTTAATTTTAAATTCTAATATAAATATTACTAAACTAAAATATAAAAAATCAAAAATAATTAATAATTATTTTCCAGAAGTTGAAGAATTAATTTTACTCGATAATCATAAATTAAATTTAAATTATAAGGACAATAATTTATCAATTAACGGTGAGGGACAAATTCAATTAAATACTGATGTAGTAGATGAAATTAAATATTTGATAAATAAAAAAGATAAAGATTTAAGTATAGATTCAGAATTATTTTTAAAAAATATAGTTTTAGAGCAACAAGATTTTTTAAAAATTTTCTTCCCTCAAACTAATAAAAAAATTAATTTTAATAATCAAAAATTAAAGATTAATTTTAAAAATAATGACCTAACTTTTTCTGGTTCTGGAAAGTTTAAAATTGATAAAGATTTTGAAGAAATAGATTATTTTATTGAGAAAAAAGAAAATAAAATAAGTTTTAATACGAAATTAAATCTAAAAAATACAAAATTTGAAATTGATAATATTAATTATAAAAAAAAAGATAAAAGTGAAATGTATCTTCAAATTAATGGAGAACTAATAAATAATAAAAATCTAAATATAAATAACTTTATAATTAATGAAGAAAATAATAACATTAAAGTTAAGAATTTATCTCTAAACGATTCAAATCAAATAATAAAAATTGATCAGGCATATTTTAATTATTTAGATATAGAAAATAAAAAAAATAATTACAATATAAAAAAAGTAGAAGGTCAAAGTTATTTAATTGGTGGTACTTCATTTAATGCAAATTCTTTAATTTCGAATTTACTAGATGCTGGTGATAAAAAAGAAAATAACCTTTTTGAAAACAATGTAAGTATAGACTTAAATTTTGAGGAAGTTTACTTTGATAAAATATACTTTGTTAAGGATTTAAATGGAAAGATAAAAATTATTAATAATAAATTAGAAGAAGCAGATATTTTGGCCTTTTATAACAATTCACAAAATATAAATTTTACAATCAGAACAAATGATCAAGGTGAAAAAATTACTACCCTTTTCTCATCTAAGGCAAAACCCCTTGTAGATAGATATAAATTCATTAAAGGATTTAAAGATGATAAAGAAGGTTATTTAGACTTTTACTCTTTGAAAAAAGATGGAGTTTCAAATTCTAAATTAGTAATTGATAATTTTAAAGTTAAAGAAATACCAGCTTTAGCCAAGTTGCTGGCTCTGGCATCTCTTCAAGGAATAGCAGACTTACTTACTGGAGAGGGTATTAGATTTACAGATTTTGAAATGAATTTTACTAATCAAGATAAACTTATAAAAATTCAAGAGTTATATGCAATTGGTCCAGCGATATCTATTTTATTGGAAGGTTACATTGAGAAGAATAAATTAATCAGTTTAAGAGGAACCTTGGTTCCAGCGACAACAATCAACAGATCTATTGCTTCGATACCATTACTTGGAGATTTATTAATTGGAAAGAAAGTGGGTGATGGTATTTTTGGAGTTAGCTTTAAAATTAAAGGTCCCCCTAAAAATTTAGAAACTACTGTAAATCCTATAAAAACTTTAACACCCAGGTTTATAACAAGAACTTTAGAGAAAATTAAAAAAAATTAATTTAATTCTATTTTAATATGCCTTTTTTTTCCAATGGAAAGTTTAAGATAGTTATTTTTAAATAAATTTTTATTGATTTTGAATTTTTCATCTGAAATAACATCGTCATTTATTTTAACCGCATTACTTTTTATAAGTCTTCTGATTTCGCTTTTAGAGTTTTCTAATT
Organism: uncultured Pelagibacteraceae bacterium; assembly: GCA_902591695.1. GTDB lineage: Bacteria > Pseudomonadota > Alphaproteobacteria > Pelagibacterales > Pelagibacteraceae > Pelagibacter. The sequence goes on from CACJBQ010000007.1 coordinate 18,231, forward strand.
TAGATAACAAAACAAGGTCTACTATATTTATTTTTTCCTCTATTTTCTTGGAATGAATATTTATTTTTGGCGAGTTTGCGCCAAGAGAATTTCCTGAAAAAGCTTCTTTTGCCGCTTGTTCAGAATTTTTAGCTGCTTCTTTTCCATGTAACATTTCTGTAGTTTTATTAGCAAGTAGTATTTTTAATTCATTTATATCTTTATCTTTAATCGTTTCTATTTCATTAATTTCAATTTCAGTAAACATTTTTAAAAATTTAATTACATCTCTATCATCTACGTTCCTCCAAAACTGCCAATAATCATAAGCTGGTAAGTATTTTTCATCTAACCAAATAGCTCCACTTTCAGTTTTTCCCATTTTAGCACCAGTTGCTAGTGTAATTAAAGGTGTTGTTAAACCATAGGTTTGATTATTAGAATATCTTTTTATAAGCTCAACACCATTAACAATATTTCCCCATTGATCTGAACCTCCAATTTGTAATATACAATTTTCTTTCTTATTTAATTCAAGAAAATCATATGCTTGTAAAATCATGTAATTAAACTCCATATAGCTTAGCGACTGTTCTCTATCTAATCTAAGTTTTACACTATCAAATGTTAGCATTCTATTTATCGTGAAATGTTTTCCTATATCTCTTAAAAACGAAATATAATTTAAATCTTTAAGCCAAGTATAATTATTTACAAATATTGGTTTTGTATTTTCATCATCATTATCTAAAAATTTTTTTAAAATATTTTTGATATTTTTAATATTTTTTTCAACCTCTTCTTCACTTAATATTTTTCTAGTTTTGTCTTTTCCAGATGGATCTCCAATTCTTGTAGTTCCTCCACCAAGTAAAACAATTGGTCGATGTCCATTTTTTTGAAGTAGCCTCAAACACATTATTTGCAATAAGCTACCTACATGCAAGCTTTCAGCCGTACAATCAAAACCTATATAACCTTTTATCTTTTCTTCATCTAATTGTTTAGACAATTCATCTTCACTTGTGCATTGATAGAAAAAACCTCTATCTTTAAATTCTTTTAAAAATTTATTCATAAGTTTATAGTTACAATATACAAATTTTTTTTAAAAAACATATCAATGAAAAAAAAATTATATACTTCAATTGGACTAATGAGTGGAACATCTATGGATGGTATTGATTTATCTATAATTAGTTCAGATGGATACGATGAATTTTCAAACATTTTAGATGATTATTATGAGTATGATAAAAATCTTCAGGATCAATTAGTTCGATTAAGAGATTTAGTCTTAACAAAAAAAGATCTTTTACAAAATTCAGAAAAATTAAGAGAATTAGAGCGTAATTTAACTCTTTTTCATGCTGATGCAGTTAATCAATCAATAAAAAAATATAGAAATCACATTGATTTGATAGGTTTTCATGGTCAAACAATTTTTCATAACCCACATGAAAAAATTACCAATCAATTAGGAGATGGGAAATTGTTATCCCAAATAGTTAAAAAAAAAGTCGTATATGATTTTAGACAAGCGGATATTCAAAATAATGGTCAAGGAGCACCTTTAACACCGATTTTTCATCATATTTTATCAAAAAAAATTAATCAAAATTTTAATATTAAATTTCCAATAGGTTTCCTAAATATTGGAGGTATTGCAAATGTTACAAAAGTTATTAATGACTCACATAATTTTCAAAATAACCTTTCTGCTTTTGATATAGGTCCTGGTAATTGTTTAATTGATGAATGGGTAAGAAATAATTCCAATAAAAAATTTGATAAAAATGGTGAACTATCTAAAGTAGGGAATGTTGATCAATTAATTCTAAATCAGGCAATAGATAATTTTAAAATAAATTCTTATTCGCAGTCATTGGATATTAAAAATTTCGATGTATCTTTTGCAAGAGGTTTATCTTTGGAAGATGGTTGTGCTACTGTAACAGATTTCACAGCATATTTGATTGCAGAAGGACTAAAGCATGCTAGCCAAAAAAATAATATTACATTTTTAGTCTGTGGTGGTGGTAGAAAAAATAGTAATTTAATTAATTGTATAAAAAATTACATATCAAATGAAAATAATATTACTTTGGAATTTATAGATAATTACAATTTAAACGGTGATTATATTGAATCTCAGGCATTTGCATTTTTAGCTATAAGATCATTTTTAAATTTACCAATTTCATTTAAATCAACAACTGGATGCAAAGAATTTACAGTTGGAGGTAAACTTGCAGAAAATTTTTAATATAGTGCTGTTTCTTTTTTTATATATTTATCAAGATGTTTAACTAAAGCATCGCTTGTTTTTGAAAAGAAATGATTTGCATCTAATATTGCATCAAATTCTACTTTAATTCCTTTTTTGAGTACTTAATCTTTTATCTAGTTCTATAATATGTTCTGCTGGCACCAACTCATCTTTCTTTCCATAAACAACTAATCCAGAAGTTGGACAAGGGGATAAAAAAGAAAAGTCATAAACATTTGGTTGCGGTGATATTGCTACAAATCTGTTTATTTCTGGTCTTCTCATTAATAATTGCATTGCAATCAAAGATCCAAATGAAAATCCAGATACCCAACATTGGGAATTATCAAAATTTTCTCTTTCCAACCAATCTAAAGCAGCTGCTGCATCAGCAAGCTCGCCTTGACCATTATCAAATTCCCCATCACTTTTACCAACACCCCTGAAATTTACTCTGCAAACAGAAAAATCGTTATCCATAAATGTATGAAAAGTATCTACTACCACTTTATTATTCATCGTTCCTCCATATTGAGGATGGGGCTGTAATACCAAAGCAATTGGAGAAGTATTTTTTTTACTTTTATAATATTTAGCTTCAAGTCTTCCTGCAGGACCAGGTATAAATATTTCTAAAATTTTGTTATCCATAAGCGATATTGATTATTATTCTCAAAAAAAATGTACGTTTATCATAAGTCAGCGACAATATGTTAGTTTTTTTTTACACTCTAAACTTGACCATTTTAGTCAGGTATGTATAAAACCCACAATTTAAGGGTAAAATATGAAACTTACATCAAAAGGAAGATACGCTGTAATGGCGTTAGTGGATTTAGCTAGGTTTGATAACATCAATCCAGTATCACTAAGAGACATTTCATTGAGACAAGGTATTTCTTTAGATTATTTAGAACAAATTTTTTCTAAATTAAAAAAAAACGAAATTGTGAAAAGCATTAGAGGAACTCAAGGAGGATATATTCTCAATAAAAACCCGAACGATATTAAATTAACAAACATCTTTCATGCAGTTGATGAAAAAATAAAAACTGTTCAATGTAAAAAAGAATCTAAAAGAGGATGCAACGGCAAAGCCACAAAGTGCATTACTCATAATTTATGGGACGAATTAGAGATACATATAAATACATTCTTTGAAAATAAAAGCCTGAAAGATTTATTAAACAACAACAAAGAAACAAGAGTTTAGAATGGATAACAGACAAAAAGAAATAAATAATTTAAAAGACTACAAATATGGTTTTTCTACTGATATAGAAAATATTCAAGCCCCAAAAGGTTTGAATGAAGATGTTATTAAGTTTATTTCAAATATAAAAAAAGAACCTGAATGGATGCTTGAATTCAGACTAAAAGCTTTTGAAAGATTTAAGGTATTAAAAGAACCTGATTGGCAGAAACCTAAATTTCCAAAAATAGATTATCAAGATTTATATTATTACTCAGCTCCTAAAAGCATGAAGGATAAACCAAAAAGCTTAGATGAACTGGATCCAAAACTTTTAGAAACTTATAAAAAACTTGGAATTCCTTTACAAGAGCAAGCAAGATTAAATGGAATAGCTGTTGATGCTGTATTTGATTCAGTTTCTGTAGCTACTACATTTAAAGATGAATTAACAAAACAAGGAATTATATTTTGTCCTATATCAGAGGCAATTCAAAGTTACCCTGAATTAGTCAAAAAATATTTAGGCTCTGTAATACCAACTAGTGATCATTTTTTTGCAACATTAAATTCAGCAGTTTTTACAGATGGTTCTTTTGTATACATTCCAGAGGGTGTTAGATGTCCAATGGAACTATCAACTTATTTTAGAATTAATGCATCAAATACAGGTCAATTTGAGAGAACTTTAATTATCGCAGACAAAGGAAGTTATGTTAGTTACTTAGAAGGATGTACAGCTCCAATGAGAGATGAAAATCAATTACATGCTGCTAATGTAGAACTAATTGCACTTGATGATGCGGAAATAAAATATTCAACTGTTCAAAATTGGTATCCAGGTGATCAAGATGGCAAAGGCGGAATTTATAATTTTGTAACAAAAAGAGGTTTGTGCAAGGGAAAAAATTCAAAAATTTCATGGACACAAGTTGAAACCGGTTCTGCAATTACTTGGAAGTATCCTAGTTGTATTCTTAAAGGAGATAACTCTGTTGGTGAGTTCTATTCAATAGCTATTACTAACAATCATCAAAAAGCAGATACAGGTACCAAAATGATCCATCTAGGTAAAAATACTAAAAGTAAAATAATTTCTAAAGGAATATCAGCTGGTAGTTCAGATATGACATATAGAGGTTTAGTTGATATTTCATCAAAAGCTAAAAATTCAACTAATTATACTCAGTGCGACTCTTTATTAATGGGTAACAAATGTGGAGCTCACACTGTTCCTTATATAAAAAATAAAAATTCTGAGTCCAATATTGCTCATGAGGCAACCACATCCAAGATTAGTGAAGAGCAGCTACATTATTGTCAACAAAGAGGATTAAATCCTGAGGAAGCTGTTGGCTTGATCGTTAACGGTTTTTGTAAGGAAGTGTTGCAGCAATTACCTATGGAATTTGCTGTAGAAGCTCAAAAACTTGTAGGTATCAGTCTGGAAGGAAGTGTGGGTTAATATGCTTAAAATAAATAATTTAAATGCAACAATAGATAATAAGTCAATTTTAAACGGGCTATCATTAGATATAAATCCCGGAGAGGTTCATGCAATTATGGGTCCTAATGGATCTGGAAAAAGTACATTATCAAATATTCTATCTGGAAAAAAAGGTTATGAAGTTTCTGGTGAAGTTCTCTTTGAAGAAAAAGATTTATTTGAACTTGAAACAGAGGAAAGAGCACACAAGGGTATATTTTTAGCTTTCCAATATCCTTTAGAAATTCCAGGTGTAAATACAAATATATTTTTAAAAACTTCTTTAAATGCTGTAAGAAAAGCGAGAGGCGAGAAAGAGCTTGATGCTATTGAGTTTCTAAAATTGGTAAAAGAAAAGTCTAAAGAATTAAAATTTGATGAGGAAAAATTAAACAGACAATTAAATGTTGGTTTTTCTGGAGGTGAAAAAAAGAAAAATGAAATTTTACAGATGTCGTTGCTAGCTCCAAAACTTTCAATTTTAGATGAAACAGATTCTGGTTTAGATATTGATGCTTTAAAGGTTGTTGCAGATGGAGTTAACACATTAAGAGATAAAAATAATTCATTTTTAATTATTACACACTACCAAAGATTACTTGATTATATAAAACCTGACTTTGTTCATGTTTTGATGAATGGAAAAATTGTAAAATCTGGTGGTCCAGATTTAGCTTTAGAATTAGAGAAAAAAGGATACGAAAATTTTAATTAAATGAAAGAACAATTACAAAAAGATTTTTATAATAGTATAAAAAATTTAAGTTTATCTCAAAAAGATATTGAGATAAAAAAATTTTGTTTAGATAATTTTATAGACAAAGGTTTTCCAAATAAAAAAGAAGAAGATTGGAAATTTTCAGATCTTAATCAAATAATAAAAAATAATATTGGAGAACTTAGTTTTCATAATGATCAAGCTTCTACCAATAAAGTTGATACCTCTGTATTTGTAGATGGATTAGAGCACAATAAAATAGTTTTTATAAATGGTAGAATTGAAAAAATTGATTTTGAATACGAAAAAAAAGATCAAATAGAAATAATTGATCAATCAGAAACTATAAATGAATTTGAAAATAGCAATTCATTATCTGACTTAAATAATGCTTTTACTAATAAATGTTTTAAAATATTGGTAAAAAAAGGTTATCAGTTAGCAAAACCTCTTATTATCTATCATACAACAAATTCAAAAATTTGGTCTAAAAACATTAATTTACGACTTAATTTTGAACTAGATAAAGATAGTTCGTTAAGATTAATTGATTTGTTTAATGATACGTCTGAAAAGAATTTTTTAAATATATTTTATAACTTTGAATTAAAGGAAAATGCTGTTTTAAAAAACTATAAAGTAGATAAATTTGAGAATAAAAATATTAAGTATTCTTTTAATAATATTGATCAAGACAAGAACAGTATTTCTGAAACATTTATTTTATCTTCTGGATCAAATTTTTCTAAAAATGAGATAAACTGTAATTTAAACGGAGTTTATGCGTCAGCTTTTGTTAATGGTGTTTTTTCATTGAATAATGATAAGCATCACGAAATTAGATCAATAATAAATCACTTAACTGAAAATACAAAAAGTTATCAATTAATCAAAAGTGTTTTAGAACAAAGCTCTAAAGCAGTGTATCAAGGCAAAATATTTGTAAATTCAGATGCTCAGAAAACCGATGGATACCAATTGAGCAAAGCAATATTGTTAAATAAAGAATCGGAGTTTAATGCCAAGCCAGAACTAGAAATTTATGCTGATGACGTTAAGTGTTCGCATGGTTCAGCATCAGGCAGTTTAAATGAAGACTCTATATTTTATTTAATGTCTAGAGGTTTAAGTTATCAGCAGTCAAGGGAGCTATTGATTAATGGTTTTCTGCTTGACGTTGTGGAAAAAATTACTGACTCAGAAATAAAAAACTTAATAAAAAATATGCTTGGAATTAAAGAATGAATATTGATCGGATAAAAAAAGAATTTCCAATTTTTGATGAAAAAATTCAAAATAATGATCTAGTTTATTTAGATAGTGCAAATTCATCACAAAAACCAAAAATAGTTGTGGATAGAATTAATGAATTTTATACCAAACAATTTTCTAACGTTGGAAGAAGTGTTCATTATCTTGCTGTAGCAGCAACAAATTTATACGAAAACACAAGATCATCAGTTCAAAAATATATCAACGCTAAAGACAAAAATGAAATTGTTTTTACAAAAGGTGCTACAGAAGCATTAAATCTAGTTGCTAATACATTAGGCCAAAGTTACCTACAGGAAGGTGATGAAGTATTAATTACGGAACTTGAGCATCATTCAAATTATGTGCCATGGCATTTCTTAAGAAAATCAAAAAATATAAAAATTAATTTTGCTGAAATAAATGAAGAAGGCGAAATTACACTTGAAGAAATAGAAAAGAAAATAACTCCAAAAACAAAATTAATTTCTATTACTCATCTGTCGAATGTAACAGGTGCAATTTTACCTGTAAAAGAAATTACCCAGCTTGCACATTCAAAAGGAATAATTGTTGTAGTTGATGGATGTCAGGGAGCGCCACATTTAAAATTAGATATGCAAGATTTAGATTGCGATTTCTATGCAATTTCATGTCACAAAATGTATGGACCTACAGGTTTGGGAGTTCTATACGGGAAAAAAAAATGGTTAGAGGAATTACCTCCATACCAAGGTGGTGGAGGAATGATAAATGAAGTTAAAAAAGATAGGATTTCATATGGTGAACTACCTAATAAATACGAGGCTGGTACTATGGCTACAGCACAAGTAATTGCTTTTGACCAATCGATAAAATTTTTAGAAGGCATTGGTATCGAAAATGTTATGAAACATGAAGCTGATTTAGTTGAATACGGGCAAGAACTGTTACAAAAAAATAACTCAGTTAAACTTATCGGAAATCCAAAAAATAAAGGAGGGGTTTTATCATTCACTATAGAAGGAGTTCACCCTCATGATATAGCAACTATTTTGGATGAAGACGGTGTTGCAATAAGAGCAGGACATCATTGTTGTCAAATTCTACATGACAAATTAAATATCCCAGCAAGTGCCAGAGCATCTGTTGGCATTTATAATACAAAAGAAGATTTAGATCAGCTAAACCATTCAATAAACAACTGTAAAAAAATATTTAATTTATAATGAATTTAAAAGAGTTATATCAAGAAATTATATTAGAACATGGCAAGAATCCTAGAAATCTAAGAAAGACAGAAGGTTTTAATAAAGACGCTAAAGGTAACAATCCTCTTTGTGGTGATAATGTTCATGTTTACTTAAAACTAAATGGACAAAAAATTGTGGAAGATGCATCTTTCGAAGGGAGTGGTTGTGCGATTTCAATGGCTTCAGCCTCTATAATGACAGATTTGATTAAAGGAAAAAATGAACATGAGGCTAAAGAAATAGTTGAGGATTTTTTAGGTATGATTAAAGAAAATCCTGAATTAAAATCTAAGTATTTGAGTGAAGATGAAAAAACTAAACTAATGTGTTTATCTGGTGTTAAGCAATATCCAATGAGAGTTAAATGTGCAACTTTATCTTGGCATACAATGGTTTCGGCTTTTGATGAAAAAACAGAGGAAGTAAAAACTGAGAATTAAATTATGACAAAAAAAGATGAAATAATTGAGGAAATAAGAAAAATTTATGACCCTGAGTTACCTGTAAATATCTACGAATTAGGTTTGATTTATGATATTAAAGTAAAAGATGAAAAGTTTGCTATTATCAAAATGACACTGACAACTCCAAACTGTCCAGTTGCAGAAAGTTTACCAAAAGAAGTTAAAGAGGGTGCAATGCAAGTTGAAGGTATCGAGGATGTTGATCTTGAGTTAGTTTGGGATCCGCCATGGAATAAAGATATGATGTCAGAAGCAGCAAAATTGGAATTGAATTTGCAATGAACCCTATAATTAAATTAAGTGATAACGCAGCATTAAGAATAAAAGAAATAATGGCCAATGCTGAAAAAGATTCTATTGGTGTAAGAGTATCAGTTAAATCAGGTGGTTGTGCAGGGATGTCTTATGTAATGGAGTATACAAAAGAGTTAAATCCTAACGATGAAGTTATTGAGGATAAGGGTGTGAAAGTATTCGTTGATTCAGCTGCTATTATGTATCTGCTTGGCACTGAAATGGATTACAAAAAGGAGGAATTGTCCTCGTCTTTTGTGTTCAATAATCCTAATGAAACTGAGCGTTGTGGCTGTGGAGAGTCATTCAAAATATCTTAAGTTGTATTATCCCATTTATAGCATATCTGTATTGCATCATATGCATATCTAGTATATAGATTCTATATGAACAAATTTGAGTTTAAAAATCTTGTTAAAAACTTGAAAGACTCTTTAAAGGAAAAAACATTCTTTAAAGAACTACGTAAAGAAGTTGAAACTGGTGCGAACGGCACGCAAGATTACGTAGTCAAAAAAGGTGTTAACAAAGATACAATTGCAACAACTAGACAGTAATAAAGTTATTAGCTACTGTAATACATCTCAAACTCTACAGGATGAGGTGCATGTTCAAATTTGTGAATTTCTTCAAACTTAAGAGCAATGTAAGCATCAATCTGATCATCAGTAAAAACACCGCCTTGAGTTAAAAACTCTCTGTCTTTATCTAAACTTTCCATAGCTTCTCTTAAAGAACCACAAACTGTTGGGATAGCTTTAACTTCTTCAGGTGGTAATTCATATAAATCTTTGTCAAAAGACTCACCTGGATGAATTTTATTTTTAATTCCATCAATTCCAGCCATTAACATAGCTGCGAAGGTTAAATATGGATTTCCAGCAGCATCTGGGAATCTAATCTCACATCTTGCACCTTTTTTACTTAATGTGATCGGTATTCTACAAGAAGCAGATCTATTTCTTGCTGAATATGCAAGAAGAACTGGTGCTTCAAAGCCAGGTATTAATCTTTTGTAACTGTTTGTTGTAGAGTTAGCAAAAGCATTAATTGCTTTAGCATGTTTAAGAATTCCACCAATATAGTGTAGCGCTGTTTCACTCAGACCTGCATATGCATCTCCTGAAAATACTGGAGTATCACCTTTCCAAATAGATTGGTGGATGTGCATACCTGAACCATTATCACCAGCAACTGGTTTTGGCATAAATGTTGCAGTTTTTCCAAATGAATGTGTAACCATTTGCACAACATATTTGTATAACTGAACGTTATCTGCTTGATCAACTAAAGTTCCAAAATACATTCCAAGTTCATGCTGACTAGGAGCTACTTCATGGTGATGTTTCTCAACTTTAATACCAACTTCTTTTAAATTTTTTAGATATTCACCACGCATATCTTGTTCACTATCAACTGGTGGCACTGGGAAATATCCTCCTTTAATTTGAGGTCTGTGTCCCATGTTTCCATTTTCATATTCTTTACCTGAATTGTAAGGACCTTCTTTACTATCTAATTTAAATCCACACTCATTCATATCATTTTTGATTCTTACATCGTCAAAAACAAAAAATTCTGGCTCAGGTCCAAAAAAAGCTTTATCACCTATACCTGAAGCTTTTAAATATTCTTCAGCTTTTTTAGCAACACCTCTTGGATCTCTCTCATAAGGATCTTTTTTAATTGCATCTAGAATGTCACAAAACAAAACCACTGTATTATGAGACGTAAAAGGATCCATGAACATTCTTGCAGTATCAGGTTTTAAAATCATGTCAGACTCATTAATTGCTTTCCAACCAGCAATAGATGAACCGTCAAAAAATACACCTTCGTTTAACATACCTTCGTCAACTACTGAAGTATCCATTGTTAAATGTTGAAGTTTTCCTCTTGGATCAGTGAATCTCAGATCCACAAATTCTGCTTCCTTTTCTTTAATAAATTTTAAAACGTTTGCTGCACTCATTTTGTCTCCTATGTAATTTTGTTTGGCCTAATTAGCAAAAAAATACCTATAAATATTGCTTATTTAATAAATAACACCTATGCAATTTTCACATAAGTAGTGTAATTAGTCACTAAAATAATAAATTTATTAAACTTGTGAATTCAATACTAAACAAAGAGCCAGTTATAAGAGCAGAAAAATCGCTAAAACAATTTAACCCAGATCTTAAAGTGGTTGTTTTAGAGCAAACTGCCAGAACAGCCAACGATGCAGCTACAGCTTTAGGTTGCAAAGTAGGGGCAATTGTCAAAAGCTTACTTTTTAAAGCAGGGGATAGTTTTGTTTTATGTTTAGTTTCTGGAGATAAAAGGTGTTCATTAAATAAATTAAAAAAAATTTTAGATGAAAAAGATGTTTCAATGGCGAACCCAGAAGATGTTAAAAAAATTACTGGATATACAATAGGCGGAGTATCTCCAACAGGACATTTAACAAAAATAAAAATTATTATTGATGAAACTTTAAACAGATTTTCTTCTATTTTTGCAGCTGCAGGTCATCCTAATGCAGTTTTCGAAATAAATTTTGAAAATTTAATTGCTTTAACCTCTGGTGAAATAAAGGAAATAACAGAATGAGAAAACCTCAATTAGTTGATTATTTGTTGTTGACATTGCTGTCATTAATATGGGCGTCTGCTTTTTTTAATATAAAGATTGCCACATACTCATTTGGACCTATTACAATAGGCTTTTTAAGATCTTTTTTAGGAGCTATACCGGTTTTAATTTTATGTTTTTATAAAAATATTAAAATTGAAGCATTCTCAAAAGACTGGAAGTGGTTTGCAATCATTGGATTGGTAAATTTAGTTATTCCATTCATACTAATATCTTATGGAGTTAATTTTGTTCAAAGTAACTTAGCAGCTATCTTGATGTCCACAACACCATTAAGCTCAACAGTTCTAGCTCACTTTTTTTTAAAAGGAGAAAAATTCAACTTATTAAAAACTATTGGATTATTAATAGGATTTTCAGGAATAGTATTTTTGTTTTCAGATGACTTTTTAATTAATGAAAATAATTTTGTTGCTGCACTTTTAATTCTACTTGGATCAACTTGTTATGTAATTGGAGGAGTAATAACCTTAAAAATAAGCAATAAAGAAAATGAAAATGTTACAGGTTCAATTTTAATTTGGTCAACAATTATACTTCTTCCATTCACTTTAATTTTTGAAAAACCTTGGATGTTAAATCCTTCAACAGACTCTATTATATCAGTAATATATTTAGGAATTTTTCCTACCGGGATAGCATGGTTATTGAGATTCAGAATTTTAAAAACAAATGGCCTCATATTTCATTCACAAGTTTCATATATCATTCCAATATTTGGAATTATTTTAGGATACATATTTCTCAATGAAATAATTACCTCAAAAATTATAGTTGCATTAATTGCTGTATTTATTGGAATATATTTAGCAAGAAAAGCAGATTATAAAAACGTTACTTAATTTTTGTGATTGCTTTTATGTGAGCAGGACCAGTTTCACAACAACCTCCAATAATCGTTGCTCCATTTTCTTTAAATTTTTTTGCAATTTCATGAAATTTATCTGGTGTAAGATCATGTCTTTTTCCTAAAATTTCATTCGGATTGGATTTTTTACCTATAAAAATAGACGTATAACTTTCCTGTAGTTTAGTCGTAATAAAGCCATTCAATTTAAAACCGAATGGTATATTTAAACTTTTTAATTCTTTTAGGTTTTTCTCAAAATTTTCAGGAGAAACGCAAGACAAAATCACTCCAAGAGCATTTTCATCAATTATGTTTTTGATATCTTTGATCTTTTCCCCACTTGGTAAAGTTGTTCCCTCAGATATATGCAATCCAACTAAATATGGTTTTTTAAATTCTTTTATAGCTTTAATTCCACACCTAACCTCTTTAACGCTACTCCAAACATCAAAGTAAAAAAAATCAACATATGGATTTAACACCTTTGCTTGACTATTAAAATTTGCAGTAATTTTGGCCTCATCTCTATCATCTGCTTCATAGGTTAAATTTTGCGGAGGTATTCCACCAGCAATATAAACATTAGGAAATTTTTGTTTCGCTGCTTGAGCAATTTCACCTGCCTTTTGATTTAAATATTCAAATTTATCTAAAAGGTTATTCTCTTTTAAACGTTTCTGTCGCGTTGCAAAAGTAGTAGTAACAATAATTTCTGCTCCTGCTTTTATGAAATCGACGTGGGTATCTAAAACAAGTTGATGGTATTTTTCATCCAATATTGCATTAGCACTCCATAATGTTGAATTTGGTTTCATTCCTCTTGCAAGTAATTCTTGACCCATCCCACCATCTAAAATTCTAGTTTGTCTAAAATAATCTTTGTTAATCATTATTTTTTAAAAATAATTTTAGCATTAAAAGAAAAAGATCTTCTTTCAGAATTAATATTAAATGGATAAGCAGTATGCATTAAATAGTTTGGAAAAATTATTAAGTCTCTTTCTTTAGGCACAACATTAAAAATACTTCTGCTTAAAAAACCCCTTTGTCCGTTTATAAAATCAATTGTGCCATTAGTCTTATCTTTTTTATTTTTTAAAAGTTTATTTTTAGTCATATTTTTTGGGACTTTTAAATAACCTACACCAGATATATCTCCATCATGATAGTGAATAGGGTTATATTCATCTTTAAATTGACTAACTACCCATAAATTTAATATTTTTATATCTTTAACTTTTTTAATTTTTTCATTTTTAAGAAAATCTTTGATATTTTTGTTTATTTCTCTTTCTAAATTTTTTTTTATAAAATTATTTGAAATTTTAATTTCTTTTTTAATTTGACTAGCTAATTTAGAACTATAATCATTTTTTTTTGTTAAAACTTTATTATCAATCTCTTTATTTAAGATATCTAAAAATTTCTTTGAAATTTTTGTTTTTCCTATTGATGGACCAAAAGGCTTAATATTTTTCATAATTCTCTAAATATCTTAAAAGCAAATTTATTCAATATTAAGCTATAAGTTTAATTCCCATTCTTATTGCGACAAAAATTACAAGAAAAGAAGTTATTAGAGCTAATATTTTGTTCGATAAAAATTTAATGTTTAATATGCTACCAATTTGTCCTCCAATAAGTACCGATAAAAATAATGGCCAATAAGTAATAACTTGATTTAAAACCTGATCTTTTGTCAGCTGTCCAGCTATTCCAAAAATAGAATTGATTAATATAAATAAAGATGCACTACTTGTGATATGTATAGGGTATCCAGCTTTCATTAAAAATAGAAGAGGGCTTAAAAAAATTCCTCCACCGATTCCTACTATACCTGACATAAAGCCAATTATTGATCCAATAGAAATTGATAATAATTTTGGTATTTTGTTAATTTTAATTTTCTCTTTATTAAAAGCTTTACTCTCAATTAGTAAAAAAATGCCTGCAACCGACAAAATACAAAATAATAAAATCTCAAATAAACTTTTTTCAATTGATATTGATCCTCCAATAAATGCAAAAGGAATAGAGCCAATTAAATAAGGAAAAAGTAAATTAATGTTTATATTTTTAGATCTTATAAAATTGATAGAATTACCAGATACAACAATAATATTACATACAAGAGCTATAACTGGAAATATTGTGTAAGGTACACCCCAAATTAAAAGTATTGCAAGATATGTTGAGCCTCCCCCAAATCCAATGCTTGAGTATATTAATGCAGTTACAAAGAAAAGAATTGATAATATAATCATTTTTAAATTATGGATGTAAATATAGCTTTATTAACTGTAACAGATACAAGAACATTTGATAATGATAAATCGGGTGCAATCTTGGTTGAAAAAATTAAAGAGGCCAAGCATAAATTAATTGATAGAAAAATTTGCAAAGACAATAAAGAAGATATTGTAAAAATTTTAAAAGAATGGACAAGTCAAAAAGATATAGATGTCATTATCACTACTGGAGGAACAGGTCTTACAGGAAGAGATATAACTCCAGAGGCGATTGACGAAATTGCAGATAAACATATACCTGGATTTGGAGAAGTTTTTAGAACAATTAGTTTAAAAACAGTTGGCACATCATCAATTCAATCAAGAGCATGTGCCGCCTTATCAAATGGAAAATATATTTTTGCATTACCTGGTTCCTCAGGCGGTGTATCAGATGCATGGGATGGAATTTTAAAACATCAATTAGATATTAATCACAAACCTTGTAATTTTGTTGAATTATTTCCAAGACTTAAAGAAAAATAATTATTTTTGATATTTTTCTTTCCATTCAGAATAAGGCATTCCATAAACATGCTCTCTAGCTTCTAAGTCTGACATGCTTACTCCATTTTTTTCACCTTCTTCTCTAAACCATCTTGATAAACAATTTCTACAGAAACCAGCAAGGTTCATAAGATCAATATTTTGAACATCTTTTCTTTCATCCAGATGTTTTAACAGTCTCTCAAAAGCTGCTGATTGAAGTTCTTTTTTTTGATTATCATTCATGAACAAAGTATTAATCACAAAAACGATCAACACAATAAATAAATTTATAATTACTTTTTATATTTTTCGGAAACTAGTTGTGAAATTATTGATAACGCTATTTCAGATGGTGATTTTCCTCCTAACTTAATGCCAATTGGTCCATTTATTTTTTCTAACTCTACTTTTTTAAAACCAGCTTCTACCAATCTTGAGCATCTTTTTTCATGTGTTTTTTTACTTCCTAGGGCGCCAATATAAAAAAATTTATTTTTTAATGCATACTGTAAGGCAGGGTCATCAATTTTTGGATCGTGAGTTAAAGTAACCAAAGCCGTCTTTGTATTAGTTTCTATTTCATCAAAAGCTTCATTGGGCCATTTATTAATAATTTTTGTATCTGGAAACCTTTCTTTGGACGCAAAATATCCTCTTGGATCAACGATAATAATCTCAAAATTTAAATTTTTAGCGAAATCAATTAAATACATTGAAATATCAACAGCACCTACAATGATTACTTTAATTGGATTTTTATATGTTTGAACAAATATTTGTGAATTTTCTATTATACCATTTTTATTTAAATGAAATATTTTTTCTATTTCCTCTGAATACTTTGAAAACATTTCACTAGGATTATTTCCAGGAAAAAATATTTCACTTTCTCCATTAATTAAATTTGTTATGAGTGCAAATTCTTTATTTAAAGATTTATTTTTTAAAGTTTCTCTGATTATTTCTATTTTCATTATTTAATTTCTTCAATATAAATTGAAATATCACCACCACAGGCCAATCCTATTTCCCACGCATTTTCATTCGAAACTTTAAAGTCTATTTTCTTACAAATTTTTTTAGTTTTCATTAAAGATATACATTCTTCAACAACTTTAGACTCCACACACCCCCCAGAAACAGATCCTAAAAAATTTCCATCTTCACTTACTATCATTCTGCTACCAATTCCTAATGGTGATGATCCCCATGTTTGCACAACTGTTGCTAATGAAACTTTTTTATTATTTTTTATCCAAATATCTGCCTCTTCAAATATTTTTTTTTCACTAAAATTACTCATTTTTCAAATATTCTTTTAAAGTTTATTCTTAGAATTAGTAAAAATATTATAAGCACAAAGTAAATTAAAGGTTTAAAATATATAGTTTTAGATAACCAAATAAAATGCAAAGAACCTAAAATAGCAATAACATATATTAGTCTGTGTAATTTTTTCCAGTTTTGCTTAAGCAACAACATCATTTTTTGTGAAGAAGTTATTGTTAGGGGTATTAACAAAACCCAAGCAGCAAAACCAACAAAAATATATTTTTTTTTTAACAACATCTTCAAAAATTGGTTGCCAGCTAAATCTATAGTCTATGCCAACGTAAGTTAATAAATGCATTGATGCATAAAAAAAAACAAACAATCCAAACATTCTTCTTACTTTTACCCAATAATTTATATTAGTTAATTTCTTTAATGGACTCATTGACAATGTTAAACATATGAAAATTAAAGTCCATTCTCCTGTAAAATGAGTTATTTCTTTAACTGGTTCTGGTCCTAATTTATTAAAAAAAATTTTGTAAGTTATAAATAGAAATGGAATTGTGCTTAATATGAAAATGATTGGCTTAAAATACTTTATCATTAAAAGTACTTTTTTAGATCCATACCAGTATATAAATTTGCTACTTCATCACCATAGCCATTAAACATTAAAGTTTTAATCCTTGGAGCCCATACACCTTCTCCAATTACTCTTTCAGTTGCCTGTGACCATCGTGGATGATTAACATTAGGATTAACATTTGAGTAAAATCCATATTCTCTAGGCGAAGCCCACATCCAAGAAGAGGTAGGCATGTTTTCGACAAATTTAATTTTAACAATTGCTTTGGCACTTTTAAAGCCATACTTCCATGGAATAAATATTCTTAGCGGCGCCCCATTTTGATTGGGGAGTTTTTTACCATACAAGCCAGTAACAACAGTTGTTAAAGGATGCATTGCTTCATCAATTCTTAAGCCTTCATTGTATGGCCAATTTAAAACAGGGTATCTTTGGCCTTTCATTTGTGCGGGATCGTATACACTTTCAAATTCAACAAATTTAGCCTTATTAGTTGGATTAACCTTTGAAAGTAATTCGCTTAAAGAAAAGCCCATCCATGGAATAACCATTGACCAACCCTCAACACATCTTAATCGATATATTCTTTCTTCAGAAATAAACATTTCTGAGATTTCCTCCATCGATAATTTAATTGGTTTTTCAACTTCCCCTTCAATAGCTATTTCCCAAGGAGTTGTTTTAAATGTTTGAGAATTTTTATAAGGGTCGCTTTTTGATGTTCCAAACTCATAATAATTATTATAAGTCGTTATATCTTTATAACTTGTTAATTTATCTCTTTCACTCGCTGAAGATTTATTAGCAAAAGGTATAGCGGATATCGCTAAAGAGCTTACACCAAGACCTATAGATCTAATGAAAGATCTTCTGTTTTTATAAATATTTTCTGGTGTAATTTCTGAATTTTTAAACTTTATCATTTTAATTATTTATAGATATCCCTTTTAACCATTCACTTTCTTCATTTTTATAATGTTCTTTTTTCCAAATTGGTGATCTTTTTTTAATCTCTTCAATTATATATCTAGAT
>CACJBQ010000008.1 GCA_902591695.1 uncultured Pelagibacteraceae bacterium
AATTAACAATGGATTTTTATATTATTGACATTATATAAGACCCTTCAAATTACATAATATTGTTGTGGAAAGAATAATTACTAAATCATTTGCTAGATTAATGGGTCGTGGAACACATAGAGGTTTCATAACATATGAAGAATTAAGCAAATCTCTTGGTAAAAGAAATCTATCTGATGAGAATTTATCTCAGGCGTTTATTCATATCTTAGATGAAAATATTACTTTAGTAGAAAAAAAATCTGATTTTAAAGTTTTAAGAAAAAAAGAAAACGCAGGTAAAGAGGAAGGAAAAACAATTGAAAAAAGTGATGATCCCATAAGAATGTATTTACGAGAAATGGGAGGAGTTGAATTACTCTCAAGAGAGGGTGAAATTGCAATTGCAAAAAGAATAGAGGCGGGAAAAGATGTAATGTTAATTGCTTTATCACAAAGCCCAATTACGGCCCAACAATTTTTTGAATGGAATCAACAATTACAAAAAGATGAAATTTTAGTTAGAGAAATTATAGATATTGATACAAATTATATGGAAGATGAGTCTACTGGACCAAGCGCAAAACAAAAAAATGCTGGTGAAGGTGATAAGGATGAAAGTTCATCAGATGAAGATGAAGATTTTAACCCGACTCTAGCAGCAATGGAAACAGAGATTAAACCGAAAGTGCTTAAAACTGTTAATACGCTTACAAAAGAATACTCTAAGCTAATTAAATATCAAAAAGAAAAACTCGAATGTGTATTAAATTCAGAAAGTTTTTCAGCTGCCAAAGAAAAAGGATATGATAAAGTTGTTAATGATATTTTAGAAAATATTAAATCACTTCAATTATCCCCATCTGTATTAGAAGAACTTGTACAAAAACACTATGTAGAAAATAAAAAAATTATTTCTTTAGAAGGTAATCTTTTAAGACTAGCAATGGATCAACAAATACCTAGAAATGAATTTATTAAATTTTATGTTGGCAATGAAATTAATCCTAATTTAAAAAAATTTTTAGACACAAACTCTGTTTGGAAGCAATTTTTGAGTAAAAATAAAGAAGAATTTAAAAATATTAGAGAAAGATTAATTGAAATTAGTCACAAACTTGGAATATCTGTAACTGATTTTAAAAAACTTGTAAGTAGAATTCAAAAAGGAGAAAAGGAGTCACGAATTGCAAAAAAAGAAATGGTAGAAGCTAACTTGAGATTAGTAATTTCAATTGCAAAAAAATATACAAATAGAGGTCTTCAATTCTTAGATTTGATTCAAGAAGGTAATATTGGATTGATGAAAGCAGTCGACAAATTCGAGTACAGAAGAGGTTATAAATTCTCTACTTATGCAACATGGTGGATTAGGCAAGCAATAACTAGATCAATTGCAGATCAAGCAAGAACTATACGTATTCCAGTTCATATGATTGAAACAATTAATAAAATTGTTAGAACTCAAAGATTAATTCTAAGTGAGTTTGGCAGAGAAGCAACTCCAGAGGAGCTTGCTAAAAAACTCAGAATGCCATTAGATAAAGTAAGAAAAGTTTTAAAAATTTCAAAAGAGCCAGTCTCATTAGAAAAACCTGTGGGAGATGAAGAAGATAGTAGTTTAGGAGATTTTATAGAAGATACAAAAGCTTTAGCTCCTCTTGAGCAAGCTATTAAATCAAACTTGGGCGAGGCAACAACAAAAATATTATCTACGCTCACACCTAGAGAAGAAAGGGTTTTAAGAATGAGATTTGGGGTTGGAATGAATACTGACCATACATTAGAGGAAGTTGGTTTACAATTTTCAGTTACCAGAGAAAGAATTAGACAAATCGAGGCTAAGGCTTTAAGAAAATTAAAACACCCTAGTAGATCAAAGCAATTAAAAAGTTTCCTTGAAAGTTAGATCTGGGCCGTTAGCTCAATAGTAGAGTACTGCATTGACATTGCAGGGGTAGTTGGAGCGTAACCAACACGGCCCACCATTTTTCTTTATTTTTTTATGGACTCTTTAAGCTTTGCATTTAAACAGCAAAAATAATTTAAATTATTTTTGCAATCTAAGCTTATAATATGAAATTAATACAATAAAAAGTAGGCGTATCGTATTTGAAAAAAGTGAATTCATTTTTGTTTCGTTCTCTCTTCTCTCAAAATAAGTCACTGGGACTTCAATAATTTTTAAATTATTTTTATAAGCTCCAATTAATAAATCAAAATCGCCCCAAAGATCTTTAGCACCCCATTTTGAGGTATCTTTTTTAATATTTTCCCAATCTTTTTTATAAAAAATTTTTGTACCACATAGAGTATCAGTTATTTTTCTTTTAAATAGAACACCAAACAAGCTTGCAAAAAAACTATTTCCAATAAAATTAAATAATTTCATTGCACCATCTTTTTGGGGATAAATCATTCTTGTACAATTTATAAAGTCAGCATTTGTTTTTTTTAAAATTTTCAATGCAAACTCAATATCCTTAAAACTAACAGTTAAGTCAGCATCATAAATAACTATTATCTCACCAGTTGCATTTTCAATCCCTTTATAAACATTTTCAGATTTGCATATACCAGGTCCATCATATTTAATAATTTTATTTTCATTTAAATTTTTTTTTAATTTTTCAATTTCACTTGAAGTATCATCTGTAGACATGTCATTACCAAATAGATATTCATACTTTTTATTAGACAAGCTTATTTCTTTTTCAAATAATTTAATATTATTGGCTTCGTTTTTACATGGTATAATGAAAGAAACACTTAAATCATTTTTTTTTGTAAAATCTTGATTTATTTTTTTTAAAATAGTTACATTTTGTAAGCAAAATAAATTTAAGAAAGGCAATCTAAATAATTTATTAATTAAATTTGTTAAAAAAGGTATATTAATTGGTAATGCAATAATTCTTTCATTTCTTACAACTTCTAAGTTACAAATTGTAAATAAATTATTTAGATATGATGAGGGTAAAAAGTTGTTTTTAAGTGGGGAAAAATCAAAAAAAAATTTTAAAATTTTTATTACTATCATCCAGACTCTATTTTTTGATAAGACTATAATTTTTGCATTATCATTGGCTATTTGTGATAATTTTAATAAATTTGATGTTGGATTAGCCTGATGTTCTATATCTGCAATTATAATTGTATTACAGCTTCCAATTTCTTCATTAGAAATTTCATCTTTATAAAAAATATTATTATTATATTTTTTTTTATATTTTTCATCTATTTCTTTTACATAAATTTTACTAGATATAATATTTTTAGAGAGAACCGAATTACCAGCACAAAACATAAACACTTCTTTTGAATTATTGATGCAATTGTTTAAAAAATTTGAAACTTCAGTGAATAAAAAATTTTTTTTTTCTATAAAATTAAATCTTTTTTCAAAATTTTTTTTGAAAAACTCAATACTTGATTTTAAGTAATAGCTACTTTCGGAAAGTTCTAAAATTTTCATAGTCTAGCATTTCAAGAAGTATATCATCTATACTATATTTTATTTTCCATTTAGGATATCTTTTTTTAAATTTTCTCATATTAGTAATCCAAAATTTATGATCTCCAGATCTCTCAAAATTTACAATTTTAAAATTAATTTTTTTTTTTGTTATTTTTTCACATTTATTAATTGCCTCTAAAACTGAAATATTTGATTCTCTTCCCCCACCAATATTAAACACTTCACCTGGAATTGAAGGTTTCTTAAATAATTCCCAAATAATTGTTGATACATCGTATGAGCTTAAGTTATCCCTAACTTGCTTGCCTCCGTATCCATAAATATAATATTTTTTTTTATAATATGCAGATTTAAAGAGATAAGATAAAAAACCATGCAATTCTACTCCCGCATGAGTTTCGCCTGTAAGACAGCCTGCTCTCAGGCAACAAGTTTTTAATCCAAAATACTTACCATATTCTTGAACTAATAAATCTCCAGATAATTTGGATATTCCAAACGGACTATGTTTTGAATTATCAATATTTAAATTTTCATCAAAACCATTTTTATATTTATTCATTATCTCATATCTTGTATTTAATTCTTTATATTCAAAATTATTTACCAAATCTCCATATACTTTGTTTGTACTCAAATATATAAAGATTGAATTTGGGCTATACTTTTTTAAACATTCAAGAATATTTAATGTGCCCACTGCATTTGTATGAAAGTCTAAATATGGATTGATTGCTGACCAATCATGCGAAGGTTGCGCAGCAGCATGAACAATTAAACTATATTTATTTTCTTTAAATATATTCTCTAATTTTTTTTTATCTAAAATACTTATTGATTTATGCTGAAATTTTTTATTTTTTTTAAGGCGAATTATATTATCTTCTATGCTTCCATTTTTTCCAAAAAATTTTCTTCGTTGATTATTATCAATACCAGTTACGTTAAATTTTTTTTTTAAAAAAAAACTAGAAACTGAGTTTCCAATTAATCCACCTGAACCAGTTACTAATATCATGATTTTAATATTTTGTTACATTTTTAAGGTAAAATATACTTATTAATTTATTTATTATCTTAATTGATAACATGCAATAAATGATATATTAAAACTTAGATTTGGGCCTGTAGCTCAGTTGGTTAGAGCAGTACACTCATAATGTATTGGTCCCAGGTTCGAGTCCTGGCGGGCCCACCAAATAATATTATTTCAGTTATTTGAAAATTCTTCTAAGGTTTTAAACAAAATATTAATATCTCCATCATTTGAATTTAAAATTGATGAAAACTCCTCTTTTTGAGTTCTTGCTAAACTCAAACCTTCTATTATCAAATCTCTTATTAATGGATCGTCTGGATTTTTAGTGTATATCCTCCAATCAATTTTTACCTCAGGTCTATCAGAGGTTCCAATTAACAAGCTATTTACAATTGTATAGCTTTCATTCAGCACTTTTTTACCCTGGACTTCAATTTCTGGATTAGTGTATTCAGCTAGTCTACTTGAAAAACTTTTTAAAAAATAAGACTCAAATAACTTAGAGTACTTAATTTTTTGAATATCATCTAAATTTTTTCTTGCTGACCCAAGTGAATAAAAACCAACACCTGCGATATCTACAGTCTCTTTAGCTATTACTTTTAATTCGTTTATTTTATCTTCTTTAGATATATTTTTAGATAAAATATTAGACGCTCTATTTACCGTAGATTGAACAAATACATCTGGTTCTATCGAATAAGAATTTGAAAAAATTAATGAATAAAAAAATAAAACTAATAAAAATTGTCTAAATTTCATTAAGTTTGTTAAATTACTGAGTTTCTATCTCTTCCCAATCACTATCATCTTGGGTTTCAATAATTTTATTTGTGTTTAAAATTTTTTGTTGTCTATCTTGTAAATATAAACTTTTTACTGAAGCATAAAAATCAATTGAATTTTTTTCTAAATTTTCTATTGCATCATAGTTTTTTGCTCTAAAATCTATTCCACTTGTAACTCTTGATGCATAATAATCAAAATCACTGAAATATTGTGTATCGTTTGTAACCGTGACATTATACCAAGCGTCTCCACCAACCAAGCTTGCTACTGATGCAGTAGCATCTCTAACTGTACTTGGTCCTAAAACGGGTAAAACTAAATAGCAACCAGGCCCAACGCCCATAGTTGCTAAAGACTGACCATAATCCTCTTTCTCATATTCAGGAAATCCTAAATGTTGAGCCACATCGATGAAACCTAAAATACCAACTGTTGTGTTAATAACAAATCTACCAGAATTAATACCAGCTTTTTTTATTTCTCCTTGCAAAATATTATTTGGAATTGTTACAAGTGTAGATAGATTATCTAAAGAGTTGCTTACTCCAGTCTTGATTGGAGAAGGTAAGACTTTATATGCACTGGCAACAGGTCGAAATAATATTCCATCTAATGCCTGGTTAAAAGCAAATGTAGCTCTATTTAAATTTTCAAAACAGTCTTTAACATCAGAAGGTTGATTTTTTTTTAAAATTAACTCACCATCAGATCCAGCATTTGCGCTGAATGCTGAAAATAAAAGTATAGTTACTATTAGTACCAATTTTCTAAACATCGCTTCTTATATAATATATAAATTTTAAATGTAAATTAAGAATTATTTTATAAAAATGACAATAAAATGACTATAAAGTAGCCAAATTTATTTAATAAAATGAGTATAAATACAACTCTGAATTACTCCCCTAATTTTGATAAAAAAAAAAGAAAATTTAAACAAATTAGATTTATTATTTTTCATTACACTGGAATGAATGATGAAAAAGAAGCAATTAGAAAACTTACCAACAGCAAATCAAAGGTCAGCAGTCATTACTTTATAAAAGATAATGGAAAGATAGTAACTTTAGTGCCAGAACTCTATGTAAGCTGGCATGGAGGAATTTCGTCATGGCAAAATTTTAAATCACTTAATAAACACTCAATAGGTATAGAAATAAGTAATCCTGGTCATAATTATAATTATAAAAAATTTTCAAAAAAACAAATTCATTCTATTCTAAAATTAACTAAATATTTAATTAAGAAATATAAAATTAAAAATAAATTTATTTTAGGACATTCTGATATTGCACCTTTTAGAAAAAAAGATCCTGGTGAAAAATTTCCTTGGAAATATTTATCAAAAAAAAAAGTTGGTTTGTGGCATGATTTAAATGAAAAAAAACTCATCAAAGTAAGAAAAAAAATAGTTGGTGAATATGAAAAAAATAATTTTGTTAAAAATTTATATAAAATTGGTTATTCAAAAGTTTTAAATAAAAATAGAAATAAAAATATTAAATTGCTTACAAGCGCTTTCCAAAGAAGATTTAGACAGGATTTGGTAAATGGGATAATTGATCAAGAATGTTTATTGATAAGTAAAAATCTTACTAAAAATCTAAAATAATTTTCCTTGAAAATTTTAAGTTTAGTATTAAATTGATGATGCCAGATAAATGACTTATCGCTTTAAATTTATTTAAAGAGGAAAGTCCGGGCTCTACAAGGACACAGTGCCAGGTAATACCTGGCGGGGGAAACCCTAGGGACAGTGCCACAGAAAATAAACCGCCATAACATGGCAAGGGTGAAAAGGTGTGGTAAGAGCACACCGGTTCTATTGGTAACAATGAACGCTGGAAAACCCCACTGGGAGCAAGACTAAGTAGAGATGACATTGTTGAAAAACTAAAAGCCGTCCTTGGCTAGTCATCAGGGTTAGTTGCTTGAGCTTAAGAGTGATCTTAGGCCTAGACAAATGATAGGTTTTAATGACAGAACCCGGCTTATAGTTTATCTGGCACTTCAAATAAAAATATCTCTATAAGTTTCTTAGTTTGTTCTCATTTCATAAGTACCAATGTCTATTTTCTTAATTATTAAAACAATAACAGTAATAAAATAATAGGTATTGACGTATAGTTGTAAAACCCATAATATCCCATAAATTCCCATTTATGTGGGAATAAAGGAATTTATGTTTTATGTTTTTATCAACATACGAAAACAAATTAGACAAAAAAGGGAGAGTATCTGTGCCTGCTAGTTTTAGGTCACATTTATCGAACTTAGGTTACAATGGTGTTATTTGTTATCCATCATTTAATAACTCATCTATAGAAGCATGCTCCCAAGATAGAATTGAAAAAATTTCTTCAGCAATTGACTCTTTAAATCCCTTTGAGGAAAAAAGAGATTACTTTGCAACATCAATATTAGCAGAAAGTATAAATTTACAATTTGATAGTGAGGGCAGAATTTCACTTTCATCAAAACTATTAAAACATGCAAAAATAAAAAATAGCATGTTGTTTGTTGGTCAAGGCCAAACATTTCAAATATGGGAACCAACAGCATTTGAAAAATTTAAGATAACAGCGAAAAAAAAAGCAAATATTAATCGTGGTAATCTTAAATGGGAGCTTCAACATAACAAACAATAGGGGATAAAAGATGACAATTAACTTTAAAGCACCAGAGATAAAAGAGCTACAGCCGCGACTACTAGTTTTAGGAGTTGGTGGAGCTGGCGGAAATGCAATTAACGAAATGATAGAAAATAATCTACAAGGAGTAGAATTTATTGCAGTAAATACTGATGCTCAAGATTTGAAGCTTAGTAAAGCAAAAACAAGAATTCAAATTGGTTTAAATTTAACAAAAGGTTTAGGGGCCGGTGCAAAACTTGACATAGGACAAGCAGCTGCTGATGAATCTTTAAATGAAATTGTAAACACACTTCAAGGTGCAAATATGGTTTTTATTGCAGCCGGTATGGGTGGTGGAACGGGTACTGGTGCTGCCCATGTCATTGCAAGAGCCGCTAAAGAATTAAATATATTAACTGTAGGTGTTGTGACTCTTCCATTTTTATATGAAGGTCCCTCTAGAATGAGAAGAGCACAACAAGGTTTGGAAGAATTAAGAAAACATGTTGATACAATAATTGTTATTCCTAACCAAAATTTATTTAAAATTGCCAACGAGCAAACAACATTTGAAGAATCATTTAACCTTTCAAATAATGTTTTGATGCATGGTGTTCAAAGTATAACTGATTTGATGGTAAGACCTGGATTAATTAATCTCGATTTTGCTGATGTTGAAACTGTTATGGCAGCGATGGGAAAAGCTATGATGGGAACAGGTGAAGCTGAGGGAGAAGGTAGAGCTCTCAAAGCAGCAGAGATGGCAATTAGCAATCCATTAATAGATGATTACACTTTAAAAGGCGCAAAAGGATTATTAGTAAATATCACTGGCGGCAAAGATCTTAAACTTTTTGAAGTTGATGAGGCTGTTAATAAAGTAAGAGCCGAAGTTGATCCTGAAGCAGAGTTAATTATCGGCGCAATTACTGATACAGAACTTGATGGAAAAATGAGAGTATCAATTGTTGCTACATCTTTAGATGGGCAACAGCCAGAATCAAAATCTGTTGTAAATATGGTTCATAGAATTCAAAACCGTAATCCGGGTTACTCTGATTTTTCAAACATGGGATCATCTCAATCTTTTAATTTTTCAAATACTACAACATCAAATCCAATTACACATGGTGCGAATGCTTTAAAACTTGAAAATGAGATAATCCAAGAACAACAAACTGAGAGTTCTCAAAATCAGATGATGAGTGAAGAAGTTGTCCAAAATACCAACATGGAAAGCGAGAGTATAGTTCAGGATAGTTCAGTTAATGAAATGGAGAAATCTTTTGCTCAAGAAGCTATGGAAACTAACCATGAAGATCATCAAGATATTAACAACGAAGAAGAAACCTCTAATGATTTAAAAGAATTTGGAGTTGACTCAGATGCACCAGATTTATTTAGTTCAGAATCTGATAATTCAAGCCCTGAAGATTTATTGACTTCAGATGAAGAGAAAGAAGATGATCTTGAGATACCAGCATTCTTAAGAAGACAAAAAAATTAATGGTCTTCCAAGAGATAAATGGACGCCACCATAGTACCGAAAATGCAAAAGCATTATCCGGTGCTGCTAAAAGAAATTATTAGCGTTATTTCCCCTCAACATGGTGGCACATTTATCGATTGTACCTTCGGTCAAGGCGGTTATTCAAAAAAAATTTTAGATTTTGAAAATACAAATGTAATAGCTCTTGATAGAGATAAAGAGAGTGAAAAAATTGCTACTCAAATAAAAGAAAAATTTGAAGATAGATTTATTTTTAAAAATATTAAATTTAGTCAATTAAATAATTTAAAGCTTAAAAACGAAAATATAAGAGGAGTAATTTTTGATCTTGGTTATTCCTATACTCAAATTAAAGATCCACAAAAAGGATTATCCTTCGATGCTGATGGTCAATTAAATATGCAGTTAGGATTAAATAGTTACTCAGCAGATGATGCAATTAATAAACTTGATGAAAAGGAATTAGAAAAAATTTTCAAATTTTTTGGTGATGAAAAAGAAGCAAAATATATTTCAAGAAATATTATAAAAGAGAGATCTAAAAGTAAAATTAATACTAAATCATTAGTAGAAATTATTGATAAATCAAAAAAAAGGAAAAATTTTAAAGTTCATAATGCAACCAAGGCATTTCAGGCTCTTAGAATATTTGTAAATAAAGAAATAAGTGAATTAATTTATGGGCTTATTAATGCTGCTAAAGTATTAAAAAAAGGAGGGATTTTAGGGGTTGTTACATTTCATTCGTTAGAGGATAAAATAGTAAAATATTTTTTTAAAAGTCTCTCTGAAAATAAAAGTATTTCACGATATAGTCCTGTTGTAAAACAAGCAGATACATTATTTAACTTAATACAAAAAAAACCAATAACTCCCTCGGATGAAGAGATAACTGAAAATCCACCATCAAGATCTGCTAAATTTAGATATGTAATAAAAAAAACTGATTTTTATAATTTTGATACAGATATAGAGGAGCAGTTTAAAAATTATATTGAAATTGAAAATTATGGAGACAAATTATGAAAAAATTTGTTCTAACAGCTGTAATTTTTTTTTTAGTCTTATCAACTGCAATAATAAAAAATACCACCAAAGAGATTGAAGATGAAATCTTTACAATAAATGAAAATTTAAGAGTTTTAAAATCTGAATTTGAAAATGTATCCTTAGAGTATGATTACTTAAGTTCTGCAGAAAGATTACTTGAATATCAATCACAGTATTTTGAGAATGAATTAATTCAAAAAAGTATAAACGATATAAAAATCTACAATATTTCAGATGATATAAATAAGATCCAAAATTTTAAAATTATTAAAGAGTAATGGCTGATAATAAATCTAAATTAATTATAGAAGACTATAAAAGCGATTTCATATTTAAGAAAAAAAAAAGTGGATTGAATATTCAATTTAATCGTGTAGCTTTTATTTTCTTTGTTTTTTTTATTATATATTTAATTTTCACAATACACCTAGTTCACTTAGGTTCACGAAAGAGTAAATTAGAAAAAATAAATAATTTTCCTATATCTAAAAATCAGCTTTATAGAGCAGACATCATAGATATTAATGGAAATTATTTAGCTAAGACAGTTAAATCGATTGATATTGGTTTAAAAACTTCTGATATAATAAATGAAAAAAAATTACTTCTAAGTTTAAATATTATTTTTCCTGATAAAAATTTTGATGAAATTAAAAAAAAAATAAAAACCAAGAAATTTTTTTATTTAGAGAAGAAAATTTCAGAGGAAAATTATGAAAAAATAATGAAATTAGGGGACAAATCTTTGGTTCCAGAAGAAAGAGTTTTAAGAATGTATCCACAAAAAAATCTTTTTAGTCATGTTTTGGGTCAGATAGATGATGATAATAATGGTATTTCTGGATTGGAAAAATCGTTAAATGAGGAACTTATAAAATCTAAAGAGTCAATAAAACTTACCTTAGATAAAGATATTCAATTTTTAATTAGAAAAGAATTAATTAAATATCAGGAAATTTTTAAAAGCAAAGGTAGTGCAGCTATTTTAATGGATGTTAATAATGGCAATATTTTATCATTAGTTTCTTTGCCAGATTTTAATCCAAATGAAAGACAAAATATTACAGATGTAAATTATATTAACAGGGTAACTAAAGGGACATATGAACTTGGATCTGTATTTAAAGCATTTACTTTTGCTAGTGCTCTAAATGAAAAGGTAATTAAACCAGAGACTGAATTTTTAGATTTACCCAAATCAATAAAATGTGACAAATACAGAATAGGGGAATACGACAATGAAATACCATCAGATTTAACCGCAGAGCAAATTTTAGTCAGATCTGGAAATATAGGGTCAGTAAAAATTGCCCAAAAAGTTGGCTCAGAGAAATTTAAATTATTTTTAGAAAAAGTTGGCGTGTTAAGTGATATTGATTTTGATATTGAAGAAGTAGCTCCTCAAAAAAATTATGATTTTGGAAAATGCAGATTGGCTACAGCTTCTTTTGGACATGGAATAGCAACTACAATTCTTCAATTAGCAAAAGGCTATTCTGTTTTATCAAATGGCGGGTATGAAATTAAGCCAACATTAATTTATAAAGAAAATAATTTTAATAAAAAAAATATAAGAATATTAAATAGAGGTACTTCAGAACAAGTTGTTAGTGCTTTAAGAAAAATTGTAAATACAGAGGAAGGCACAGCTAAATTTGCAGATGTTCAAAATTACGAAATTGGTGGAAAAACAGGAACTGCTGATCAACCTGAGGGAGGAACATATTCTGAGGCAAAAATAAATACTTTTGCCTCCATTTTTCCTACATCAAATCCACAATTTGTTTTTGTTGTAATGCTAGATACTCCAAAGAAATCTAAAGATTATTATTATAAGTATAGACATCGAAAAGGAGGGTGGAAGGGCACACTTTATAATACTGCTGGCTGGACCTCAGTAGAGGTAGCTGGAAAAGTCATTGATAAAATTGGGCCTATTTTAGCCACAAAATATATAGAGGTTAATTAATTATGCTTCTGGGAAACTACTTTCATAACATAAATAAAAATTACAAAAATGTTTCTTTTTCAGGAATTTCATTTGACACGAAGAGTGTTAAAAAAAATAATATTTTCTTTGCAATCAAAGGAAATAGTATTGATGGTAATAAATTTATTCCTAAAGCAATTAAAAAAGGATCTAAAATTATTGTTACTGAAAAAAAAGTAAATCAATTCCAAAATGGAATTTTGTATATTCATACAAATAATGTAAGAAAATTATTAGCTGAAACTGCATTTAAAATTTATAATAAA
Organism: uncultured Pelagibacteraceae bacterium; assembly: GCA_902591695.1. GTDB lineage: Bacteria > Pseudomonadota > Alphaproteobacteria > Pelagibacterales > Pelagibacteraceae > Pelagibacter. The sequence goes on from CACJBQ010000008.1 coordinate 12,735, forward strand.
AAACCAAAAAATTTAATTGCAGTTACTGGTACAAATGGAAAATCATCAGTTGCAGATTTTTATTATCAAATATTAAAATTAAATAATAAAAAAGTTGCTTCAATTGGCACATTAGGTGTTAAATCAAAAAGTATTAATTTGAATTTATCTAATACCACAATAGATCCAATCAAGTTGGCTAAAATATTAAGTAATTTAAAAAATCAAAAAATAGAAAATGTAATTATGGAAGCCTCAAGCCATGGTTTAAAGCAAAATAGATTAGATGGTTTAAAGTTTAATTCAGGTATATTTACTAATCTATCCCAGGATCATCTTGATTATCATAAAAATATAAAAAACTATTTAAATGCAAAACTTTATTTATTTGAAAACCTAATCTCAAAAAGAGGAAATATAATTACTGATCAATTAATACCTGAGTTTAAAAACATAAAAAAAATTGCAATTAATAAAAAATTAAAATTGTATGCACTTAATGATGAGAAAAACAATCTAAAGCTTTTATCTCATAATTTTAAAGGAGAGGGTCAATTTCTTAGAATTAAATCAAATAGTTTGATAAGGGATTTAAATTTAAATTTAATTGGAAAAATACAATTAAAAAATGTTTTGATGGCAATAATTGCAGCAAAATCTAGCGGTATTAGTTTAGATAAAATTTTAAATACAATTCCAAAATTAAAACCAGTTGCGGGAAGGTTTGAAAAAATTGGTAAAATTAAAAATCAATCAAAAGTAATTCTTGATTATGCTCATACGCCTGATGCTTTAAAAACTTGTCTCTTAAATCTTAGAGAACAATTTCCTAATAAAGCAATCACAGTGCTATTCGGTTGTGGTGGAAATAGAGATCAAAATAAAAGATCAAAAATGGGTAAAATAGCTAGTGATTTTTCAGACAGTATAATTCTTACAAATGATAACCCTAGATTTGAAAATCCTCAAAAAATACGAGGAGATATAAAAAAAGGTATTAAAAAAAAAAGAATTACTGAAATTGCTAATAGAGCAATAGCAATAAAACAAGCTATTCATAATTTGAATTCAGGTGATATTCTGTTAGTTGCTGGAAAAGGTCATGAGAAAACACAAGTTATTGGAAATAAGAAAATTTTCTTTTCTGATAGAAAAATAATTTTAAATACTATTAAGAATAAAAATAATAATTTATCAAATAATTTAAAATTAAATGTGGTTAAAGAGGCAGTTAAAATTAAAAAATTATCTCCCTACACATCTTTAAAAACGGCAAGAATTAATTCTCAAGAAGTTACTAAAAACGATATTTTTTTTGCTATTAGAGGAAAAAAAAATGATGGTAATAAATATGTTGCTCAATCATTCAAGAGAAAAGCATCGTTAGCTGTAGTAAATAAAATCCAAAATAACTTAAATAAAAATCACCAGATTAAAGTAAAAAATACTTTAAAATTCCTAACAGATATTTCGAAAACTTTTAGAAAAAGTATTGATACAAATATTATAGCGATCACAGGTAGTTGTGGTAAAACTACACTTAAAGAATTGCTGGGCAATGTATTGAGTAAAATTTCAAAAGTAAGTATTTCTCCAAAATCTTATAACAATAAATTTGGAGTTCCTTTGAGTCTTTTTAATTTAAAACAAAATGATGAATTTGGAATTTTAGAAGTTGGAATGGATAAAAAAGGTGAAATTGATTATTTATCAAAAATAATTGAACCAGATGTTGGAGTAATAACAAATATAAATTATGCACATGCTAAAAATTTTAAAAATATAAAACAGATTGCTTTAGCAAAATCTGAAATTATTAACAATATTAAACCTTATGGTTATATTGTATTGAATGCAGATGATAATTTTTTTCAATTGCATAAAAAAATTGCTAAAGAAAATAAAATTAAAGTAGTTTCTTTTGGTATTAAAAGTCAGAAAGCAGATATTAAATTAATTAATATAAAGCACTTTGGAAAAAAATTTAGAATTAATGTTAGATTAAATAATAAAAAAAAGTATTTCACAATATCAAACGATTTTCAAAACAATATATATAATACACTTTCTGCTCTAGCAGTTATTAGTATTTATAAAAATATATTTAAACTTAATGAAAATATTTTTCTCAATTTTAAAATTCCAGGAGGTAGGGGAGACCATTCTGTAGTAAAAATTAATAATAAAAAAATTAATTTAATTGATCAAAGTTATAATTCAAATCCTTTATCATTAAAATCATCAATAAAAAATTTTGATAAAATAAACTCAAAAAAATCAAATAAATATTTACTAATTGGTGACATGTTAGAGCTCGGTAGTCATTCTAAAAAACTTCATAAATCTATTGCTCCAATAATTAATCAAACCAAGATAGATAAGGTATTTGTGAAGGGTAAAATGGCATCTATAATATTTGAAAGTATCTCAAAAGCTAAAAAAGGCCGGATTTTATTTAACAAATCTCAAATTATTGAATTGATCAGAAAAGATTTAAACAATAATGATTATTTAATGATTAAAGCCTCACTTGCGACAGGATTCAACGACATAGTAAAAGACCTGAAAGGATTAAATTAAATGCTTTATCAATTTTTATTAAATTTTGTAGATACTTTTAGTTTTTTAAATGTATTTAAATATTTAACTTTTAGAACAGGTTTATCTTTTTTCACCTCATTGGTTATTGTACTGATTATTGGAGGTCCTTTTATTCAATTTTTTTCAAAACAAAAAATTTTAAATCCAATCCGGAACGATGGACCTGAAGATCATATAATTAAAAAAATTGGTACACCAACTATGGGAGGTTTAATAATTTTATTCGGATTGTTGGTATCAGTAATATTTTGGGCTGATTTGTCAAATATTAATATTTTATTTTGCATCTACATAGCAATTACTTTTGGTTTATTGGGAGCATACGATGACTTTAAGAAGATTAAATATAGCAACTCATCAGGAATTTCTTCAAAGTTTAAAATAACTTCACAAATAATATTAGCAATTATTGGTGTAAGTTTTTTTGTTTATTTAAATGATTATCAAGATTTAAATAATTTATATTTTCCATTCTTTAAAAATTTAATCATAAACCTTGGATGGTTTTTTATACCATTTGCAATATTTGTGATCATTGGTTCATCTAATGCTGTTAATCTTACGGATGGATTAGATGGTCTAGCAACAGTGCCTGTGATATTAGTTGCAGCATGTTTTGCTTTTATAAGTTATGTTACTGGAAACATTGTATTTTCAAATTATTTACAAATACCCTATATAGAAGGAACTGGTGAAGTATCAATTTTTTGTGGAGCAATTATTGGCTCTTGTTTAGGTTTTTTATGGTTTAATGCTCCACCTGCTAAAATTTTCATGGGTGACACTGGCTCATTGTCTCTTGGAGGATCTTTAGGTGCAGTAGGAATTATCACTAAGCATGAAATTGTTTTAGCTATTACTGGTGGTCTTTTTGTACTAGAGGCAGTTTCAGTAATGGTTCAGGTGATCTCGTTCAAACTCACTGGAAAAAGAATTTTTAGAATGGCGCCTATTCATCATCATTTTGAAAAAAAGGGATGGCCGGAGTCTACAGTTGTAATTAGGTTTTGGATTATTTCTATCATCCTGGCAATGATTGGTTTAGCTACCTTAAAATTAAGATAATGAAAATGTTTAATAATATTTTTTTAAGAAAAAAAATATTAATTTACGGTTTAGGAAAGAGTGGCATTTCATCTTATAAGTTTTTAAAAAATAAGTCCGATGTATATTTGTTTGATGACAATCAGAAAATTAAATTAAAACTAAAAAAAAAAATTATAAAACTAGAGCAAATTAAAAAAATAAATTTTGATAGAATTATTATTAGTCCTGGAATTGATATCTCAAATTGTAAATTATCAAAATTTTTAAAGAAAAATTTTAAAAAAATTCATACCGACCTTGATGTTTTGTTTTCATTTTATAACAATGAAAGTATTACGATTACTGGAACTAACGGTAAATCTACAACTGCTAAAATTTTAAATGATGCTTTAATCGATCAAAAAAGAGACTCAAGACTTATTGGGAATATTGGCAATCCAGCTTTATCAGAAAAAAATATTACAAAAAAAACAATCTTTGTAATAGAGGCTTCTTCTTATCAGCTAGATTACAGTAGCGTATTTCGATCAAAATATGCTGTAATTTTAAACATAACTGCAGACCACATTGACAGACATAAAAGTTTAAAAAATTATGTAAATGCAAAATTTAAATTATTAAAATCTCAAACAAGAGGATCTTTTGCATATGTAAAAAAAGAGGATGAACTAATAACTAAAAAATTAAATAAAAATAAATATAGTTCAAAAATCTACAGAGTGCAGACCTCAAGTATAGATAAAAAGTTTAATAAAATTACTAATAAATATTTTTTATCTGATGGCAATAAAGAAAATTTATCATTTATATTAAAAATTGCTCCAAGATTAAAACTTAATTACAAAAAATTAATTAAAACCATTAATAAATTTAAAGGCCTAGATTTCAGACAACAAATTATATTTGATAAAAAAAATCTCACAATAATTAACGACTCTAAATCTACAAGCTTTGCTTCCTCGGAAAATATATTAAAAAATTTAAATCATGCATATTGGATCTTAGGAGGAATTCCCAAAAAAGGAGATAAATTTAAACTGTCAAAAATAAAGTGTAAAAATTTCAAAGCTTATATTTTTGGATCACATCATAGAAAATTTATAAAAATTTTAAAAAAAAAATTAAAAATTAAAAACTTTAAAAATTTACAAGAAACTCTTAAAGTTATTTTTTCAGAAATTAATATTCGACAATCTAAAAAAAATATTATTTTTTTCAGTCCAGCTGGAGCTTCATTTGATAGTTTCAAAAATTTTGAAGATAGAGGGTATTATTTCAATCAGATAATTAAAAAATATATAAATGCAAAGCGATAGTATTGTTTACAAATTTTATTATCAGTGGTGGAAAAACATAGATAAATCTATTTTTTTACTAATAAGTTTATTATTTATTATTGGATTATTTTTTTCTCTAGTTTCAACTTCTCTAATAGCTTCTGATAAGTTAGACACTAACAGTTATTTCTTCTTTTTTAAACATTTGATTTATGTGTTAATTGGAATATCTCTTATTTTTATATTTTCCTCATTAAATTCAGATCAATTATATAAATACTCTATTATTCTTTTTTTTATTTCACTTATTTCTTTATTTTTAGTTCCATTCATTGGTGTTGAAGTTAAAGGTTCTAAAAGATGGATAGACTTATTTTTTTTACCAAGATTTCAGCCCATAGAAGTTCTAAAACCATTTTTGATAATAATTTTAGCAACTATTCTATGTGATATTAAATCAAATATTTTATTTAAGTATTTGATATCTATTTTTTTGATATCTGTCATTTCTTTACTGTTAATAGCTCAACCAGATATCGGCCAAACATTATTGGTGGTATTTTGTTGGGCAGTTCTAATCTTCACATCAGGAATTAACATATATATTCTTTTAGTGATATTTATTACTGGTGCGTTTTTGCTTACTTATCTTATTATTTATGTTCCAAGATTTGATTATATCCAAGCACGTATTTTTTCATTTTTTAATAGAGAAGTAGGGACTCATAATTTTCAATCTGATAAAGCCTTAGAGTCGATAACAAGTGGAGGTTTTTTCGGAAAAGGTGTAGGTGAAGGGGTTCTTAAAAATAGAGTACCTGAAGCCCACACTGACTATATTATTTCAGTAATTTCTGAAGAGTTTGGTGTTGTTGTCATAATGTTAATATTATTTTTGTTTTTGGTCTTAATTTATATGGTTTTTAAAAAAATTAGTTTTGAGACAAATGATAAAACTAAGCTTATTTTAATCGGATCTGTTAGTTTAATATTAATGCAGGCTACTATTCATATTGGGGTTAACATAAGATTATTTCCAACCACTGGAATGACTTTGCCTTTTTTAAGTTATGGTGGTTCATCGATAATAAGTACATCAATATTAGCTGGGATAATTTTAAATTTAACAAAAAGAAAAATAAATCAATAAATGAAAAAAAAAGTTTTAATTTCTACAGGTGGATCTGGTGGTCATGTGGTTCCAGCAGTTACAATTTATAATCACTTAAAGAATACTCATGAAACCTTAATTTCTACTGATAAAAGAGGCCTCGAATATCTAGACAAAAGCTACAAAGCATTTGTAATTAATACTCCAAAATTAAATAATTACTTTCTACTTCCTTTTTCATTTTTAAAAATATTTTTTCTCACTGTAAAATCTTTTTTTCTTTTAAAAAAAAATAATATTTCAATTTTAATTTCTACAGGTGGATATATGTCTTTGCCAATATGTTTAGCAGCAAAAATATTGGGAATTAATATTTTTTTAATTGAACCAAATATGGTTCTTGGAAGAGCAAATAAATTTTTTTTAAATTTTTCAAGAAAATTAATATGCTACTCAAAGAACTTAATTAATTTACCATCTGGAATTGATCACAAATTAACTACTATTAAACCTTTGATACGGAAAGAATATTATGAAACCAGCTCGTATCAAAAACACGACAATTTATTCACAATCATAATCATAGGAGGTAGTCAGGGTGCAAAAATCTTTGATGAGCTTTTAAATGAATCTTTTGTAAGTGTGGCAAAACAAAAATCTATAAAAATTATTCATCAAACAAGCGAGAAAAATATTAATTTTTTAAAAGATTTTTATTTTCAAAATAATATTGAAAGTAGAGTTTTCAGTTTTGATCATAATCTTAGTGAGGTTTTAAAACAAGGAGACCTATGTATAACAAGAGCTGGAGCATCTAGTTTAGCAGAACTATCCTTTTTAAATATTCCATTTATAGCAATACCACTTCCGTCATCAAAAGATAATCATCAGTATGAAAACGCAAAATATTATGAGGAACAGGATTGTTGTTGGATAATTGATCAAAAAAATTTTGACGGCCAAAAATTTGAGAAATTCTTACTAGAATTGACAAATAAAAGTCAGGATTACATGACAAAAAAAAATAATTTACAGAAATTAAATTATCAAAATTCATGGAATAATGTTAATCAAAAAATATTAAAAATTATTAATGAAAATTAAATTAGCAAAAACTGAACTTATACATTTTGTAGGAATAGGTGGAATAGGTATGAGTGGCTTAGCACTTATTATGAAAGGTAAAGGTTTTAAAGTTCAAGGCAGCGATATTGCAAATAATAAAAATATTGAAAGATTAAGAAAAGAAAAAATAAAAGTTTTCATTGGACATAAGAAACAAAATATAGAAAAGGGTACTATCCTAGTTGTGTCTTCTGCTATTAAAAAAAATAATCCAGAGCTTCTTGCGGCCAAAAAAAAACAATTACCTATTTACAAAAGAGGAGAAATGTTAGCCAACATTGTCTCTTTAACGAAAAATATTGTAGTTGTTGGTTCGCACGGTAAAACTACAACAACGTCATTGATAGCTTCTATATTTCAAGAGACAAAAATTGATCCTACAATTATCAATGGTGGTGTAATAAATTCGATTAATAATTCGGCAAAGCTTGGAAAAAGTGATTGGTCTATATTAGAAGCAGACGAGTCCGATGGAAGTTTTGTTTACATACCTCCAACATACTCAATCATCACTAACATAGATCGAGAGCATATGGATTATTATGGCACTATGGATAAATTAAATAAATATTTTGAAAATTTTGTTAATAAAGTCCCCTCATTTGGAAAATCATTTATTTGTTTAGATGACAAAAATAATAGAAATTTAATTAAAAATATTAAAAATAAAAACTTCTATACATATGGTTTTAATAAAAAATCAAATTTTTGTATAAAAAATATAAAACAATTAAAAGAATTTTCTGAGTTTGACTTAAATATAAAATTACCTAATAAAAAAAACCAAATAATAAAAAAATTCAAAATTCCATTATTGGGAAATCATAACATTAAAAATTCTGTAGCTGCAGCTGCACTAGCTTTAACTGTTGGTCTACCAATTAATAATATAAAAAAAGGACTTAAAAATTTTAAAGGGGTTCAAAGAAGATTTAATAAAATTTTCAATTTTAATAATGTAGATTTTTATGATGATTACGCCCATCATCCTACAGAAATTAAAGAAGTGTTGGACGGTGTAAAAAATGTTTATAAAGATTATGAAAAAATATGTATTTTTCAACCACATAGAATATCAAGATTAAAAGATTTAAAAAAAGAATTTACCTACGCTTTTAAAAATGCAGATAAAGTTATCTTGTTTCCAATTTATACTGCTGGTGAAAAATTAAAACTTGGATTTAGTTATAAAAATTTTGCGAAAGAAATAATTAAAAACTCAAGAGTTCAGCTATTTTTAGTTGATGATAGATTTCAATTAGCAAAATTTATTAAAGCAAACATATATGGAAAAAAAATTGTTATAGGAATGGGTGCGGGAACTATTTCGAGTTGGATGCGAGAATTACCTAAATTGTTATCATGAAAATTGATTTAAAACAGCTGATTCCAGAATTTAATAATAATTTAAAGTTAGATTACGATCTAAAAAAAAAAAATTGGTTTAATATAGGAGGTAAAACTAAAGCATTCTATAAGGCAGGTGATTTAAAAGAATTAATTAAGTTTCTTAAAAAAATTCAAGACAAAGAAAAAATATTTATATTAGGAGCTGGTTCTAATACACTTATATCCGATAACAAATTTGATGGAGTTGTAATCAAACTTACTAAAAATTTTAATAATATTTCTTTACATTCTGAGGAAATCATAGTCGCTGGTAGTGCTGTTACAGATAAATCTTTATCTGAATTTGCAATGAAGAATAGTTTAGGTGGTTTTGAGTTTCTCTCTTGTATACCTGGAACAATAGGTGGTGGTATTAAAATGAATGCAGGTTGTTTTCAAAGGGAATTCAAAGATATTCTTATTTCTATTCAAGCAGTAAATAAATCAGGTCAAGTAATTACTATACCTGCGAAAGATATTAATTTTAAATATAGAGATAGTGGATTATCTGAAGATCTTATTTTTTTAAGTGCATCATTTAAAGGTTTTAAGAAAAATAAGAGTATAATAGAGAATGAAATAAGGTTACTTAAAGAAAAAAAAGATCGAGCTCAACCAACAAAAATTAGAACTAGTGGTAGCACATTTAAAAATCCCATAGGTCAATCTGATAAAAAAGTTTGGCAATTAATTAAAGAGTCTGTGCCGTTAGAAAAATCATTTGGAGATGCATCAATTTCTCAAAAACACTGTAATTTTTTTGTAAATAAAGGTAATGCTAAATTTGAGGATATGAAAAAATTAATAAATTTTGTGTCTGAAAGTGTGTTTAAGAAAACAGGAATTAAACTAGAAACTGAAATAAAAATATTAGAATAATTTGAAAAAAAAAATATTAATAATATCAGGTGGGATATCGAAAGAGAGACTAATCAGTCTTGATACAGGGCAACAGGTTGCTAATGAGCTTAAAAAAAATGGTTACAGAGTTAAAATCACTGAACCGGATAATAATTTAAAAAAAAATATTAAATTTTTTAAACCAAATGTAATTTTTAATGCTTTGCATGGCCAATTTGGTGAGGATGGTTATATTCAAACTATTTTAGAGAGGTTTAAAATTCCTTATACGCATTCAGGTGTAATTGCATCGTCTATTGCAATGGACAAAGAAATTTCAAAAAAGATATTTATTAAAAATAAAATAAATACACCAAAATTTTTTACTTATTCTTACGATGTTAAAAATGAAGATTTAATAAAAAAAATAAAAAAAAAATTAAGATTTCCAGTAGTAGCAAAGCCTTTAAATGAGGGTTCTAGTGTTAACGTATATATTTGTAATGAAAAAAATATAATTAAAATTCTTAATTCAATAAAACAATATAAAAAGGTTATGATTGAAGAATTTATTGGTGGTAGGGAAATACAAGTTGCAATAATGGGAAATAAAAAACTCGGAGCAATAGAACTAAAACCAAAAAGAAAATTTTATGATTATCAAGCAAAATATAATTCCAGTGCGAAAACAAAACATATAATTCCAGTAAATTTACCCAAAGGTAAAATGGATATAGTTATGAATATGGCATATAAAGCTCATAATGTGATTGGTTGTCAGGGCGTCACAAGATCTGATTTTAAATTTTTTAATAATAAATTTTATCTTCTAGAAATAAATACTCAACCAGGTATGACTAAACTTTCACTTGTGCCTGAAATTGCAGCATATAGAAATATTAGTTTTTTAGAGTTAATCGAGTGGATAATGCATGATGCATCAAAGAAAAAGTAAAAAGTTATTAATTTATTTTTTTTTGTTAATAATAATAAGTTCAACAAATAATATTTCACTAAGAAATTTAGAATTTCAAAAAGTTAGAAATATTGAAGTTTCAGGATTAGGCGAAATGGAAAATAAACTTGTAATAGATCAAATAAAAAATCTTAACTTAAGTAATATTTTTTTTATTAATAAAGTAGAAATTAATAATTTAATAAGTTCAAATCCACTAATTGAAAAATATCAAATTTTTAAAAATTATCCATCAGCTATAAAAATTATGATTAAAAAAACAAATTTTATAGCCAAAATAAATCATAATAACGAAATATTTGTAATTGGTTCAAATGGCAAATTAATACCTAATAATTTGCAAGCATCTGATTTGCCCTATATTTTTGGCAAACCAGAAATTAAAGAATTATTAAAATTTAAACAAATTGTAGATCAATCTAAATTTTCATTCGATGAAGTCGACAGTTTATATTTTTTTCCATCCAAAAGATGGGATATCAAATTAAAAAATAATATTTTATTAAAATTACCTAATAACTTAACACAAGAACACTTAAATAATTTATATCAATTTTTAGAAATACATAATGAAGAAAATTTAACTACTGTCGATGCAAGATTAGAAAATAAGATTATTTTAAATGAATAAAGAAAATGATTTACAACATTACCTAAGCATTTCGCCGAACAAATTTGGTTTATATCTGTTTGATACAAAAAGTTTAAAAAATTTATATAAGGAAGAAATAACTTTTAATCGTGATAGAGATTTTTTTAATTATGATCTCTTAAAAAAATTTCTTGATGACAATGTGTTTAAAATTGAGAAATTAAATGGAAAATTTGTTGAAAATATTTTTTTTATTTTTGAAGATAAAAAAATTTTTAATTTAGAAATGGGAATTAAAAAAAAAAATTATAATACCTCACTAAAAAAAGAATACCTACAAAATTTGCTTACAGAGGCAAAAGATTTATTTAGAGAAAACTATCCCAATCAAGAAATTATGCATATGATAATTAATAAATATTTTATTAATGATAAAAGCTATTTATCATACCAAGAAAATTTAAGTGGTGGTAATGTCGCTTTACAAATTCAATTTAAATCTATTTCAAGTAGTATTATTTATGATCTAAATAGGATTTTGGAAAACTATCAAATTAAAATCACAAAATATATTGATGGTACTTATGTAAAAAAATTTTTTGGTAATGAAGTGGAGTTACCTGAGAAGGCCCATCGGATTCTAAATGGCTATAATGAGAATGAGGTTACTTTTGTACCAAAAAACCCAAAAAAATTACCTTTTTTTGAAAAATTTTTTCAACTATTTAGTTAAAATTGTTTTTTACCGTAACAATTGTTGTTTTTTAATTACTGATATTTCAAATTAAAAGTTCAATGTGTCTTATCTAACTCAAAAAACAATAAAGAAAAACGTTACTTTTAGTGGTGTAGCATTACATAGTGGAGTTAATGTAAATGTAGTAATTAAACCAGCTGATCCAAATTTTGGTATTATTTTTAAAAGAACAGATTTAAAAGATAATAATTTAGTTTACCCAAATTTTGCAAATGTTTCAAACACATCTTTAAACACAACAATAGAAAATGAGTTTGGTGCAAAAGTTTCAACAATTGAACATTTGATGGGAGCATTATTTGGATTAGGAATAGATAATGCTTTAATAGAAATAGACAATGAGGAAGTTCCAATTTTAGATGGTTCAGCCAAAGTTTTCATAGAAAAAATTATCTCTGCTGGTGTTGTAGTTAGCAATTCACCAATAAAAATAATTAAAATTAATAAAGAAATTACTTTTTCAGATGGTGAGAGATACATATCTATTAAGCCTTCCACGTTAAGCTTAGAAATAGACTTTGAATTAAAATATGAAAACCAAATTATTGGTAATCAAAGAAACAAATATAAAATTTATGAGGATGACCTATCTGATGTTTATAATTCGAGAACCTATTGTTTGTTTGAAGATATCGAAAAAATAAAAAGAAATGGCTTAGCCAAAGGTGGAAGTTTAGAAAATGCTATCGTTGTAAATGATAAAGAAATTTTAAATCCAGAGGGATTGAGGAATGAAAAAGAATTTGTGAATCATAAAATATTAGATTGTATTGGAGATTTATATACCTCTGGTTATAGAATTGTAGCTAGTGTTACTTGTTCACAAGGTGGTCATTATTTGACTAATCAACTTTTAAGAAAAGTGTTCCAAAATAAAGAGAATTTTTCTATCCTTGAAATTAAAGAAAAAAATCTCCCACATACCTTAATAAATAAAAATATTCTTAGATCGATAGCATAGTCAAAAAGATAACTTTAAATTATCTTTTTAAAAAGTATAAATTAGTTATGAAGGTAAAGATTTTTTTAAATTTAATTTTAATTATTTTTTTATGTATTTCCTGTTCAAAAAAAATAGAAAAAAAATCTGTTATTAATGAGAACAGTCTAGATTTACAAGTTTTTGAAGCTTACAAAGAAGGAATAAAATCTTTAGAAAGTGGTGATGTTTTGTTTGCCGCAAAAAAATTCAATGAAGTTGAAATAATGTTCCCCCAATCAACATGGGCGCCTAAATCAGCTTTAATGGCTGCTTACTCATATTATATACAAGACTATTATGGTGATGCTGTCGCTGAGTTAATTCGTTTTCAAAAAGTTTATCCGAAGCACAAAAATTTAGATTACTCATATTATTTATTAGCCCTTTGTTATTATGAACAAATAGTCGACGAAAAGAAAGATTTACAAGCAATTATTAATGCAAAAGATACTTTTAATATTTTATTAAAAAATTACCCAAAAACTGAGTATTCAATAGATGCAGATTTTAAATTAGATCTTATAAATGATATATTGGCTTCTAAAGAAATGTATATAGGAAGATATTACTTTAGTAAAAAAAAATGGATACCAGCAATAAACAGATTTAGAACTGTAGTAGATGAATACGATACTACAATTTATGTAGAGGAGGCATTACATAGATTGGTTGAAGTTTACTTTATATTGGGTTTAAAACAAGAGTCTGAAAAGTATGCAAGTTTATTAGGATATAATTACAAATCATCTCAATGGTATAAAAAAACATATTCTGTCTTTAATAAGAATTACAAAGAAATAAAAATTGAGAAAAAAAAGGAAAAGGCTTTTCTAAGTAAGTTTAAATCCCTCCTGGACCTAGATGAATAAAAAAGCAATTGAAAAAGATTATAACAACAAAATAAAATTAATTAATAAACTTAATCAATTTTATTACAATAAAAGTAAACCTATTGTTCAAGATTTTGAATATGATGAATTAAAAAAAGAAATATTTTCATTAGAAAAAAAATATGATTTTTTAAAATCAAAAGATTCTCCTTCACAAATTGTTGGTCACAAACCATCTAGAAATTTTAAAAAAGATATGCATAGAATTCCTATGCTTTCACTCTCAAACGCTTTTACTGAGGATGATTTAATTAATTTTGAAAAAAAAATATTAAATTTCCTATCAAAAGATAGTAATTTTAAATTATTCTATAGTGCAGAACCTAAAATTGATGGAATTTCAGCATCTTTAACCTATAAACACGGCAAATTTTATAAAGGTCTATCTAGAGGAGACGGAAAAGAAGGCGAGGATATAACTGCAAATCTTTCAACTATAAAAGATATACCAAAAATTATTTTAGACGAGGATTTTCCTGAGGAAATTGATATTAGAGGCGAGGTTTTTATACAAAATAGTGATTTTGAAGATCTTAAGGAAAAATTTGCAAATCCAAGAAACGCAGCGTCTGGGTCTTTAAGACAAAAAAAAGCAGAAGATACAAAAAAAATTCCTCTTAAATTTATTGCATATACTTTTGGTTATGAAAAGGGTTTGAAAATAAATAATCAGTATGATTTTCTTGATAAGCTCAAAGTATGGGGATTTAAAATAAATCCTTTAAATAAATTAATTTCAGGAACAAAAAATTTAATTCAAAATTATAGTATTATTGAAAAACAAAGATCAAATCTAGATTTTGATATAGATGGTATTGTTTATAAAGTTAATGATTTTGCTCTTCAGCAAAGATTAGGTAATGTAGCAAATGCACCCAGATGGGCCATTGCTCATAAATTTTCCTCAAATAAAGCAACTTCATTAATTTTAGATATTGAAATCCAAATTGGAAGAACTGGGGCTTTAACTCCAGTTGCAAAAATCAAACCTATTAATATTGGTGGTGTATTAGTATCAAATGCTACTTTACATAATGAAGACGAAATAAATCGAAAAGACATAAGAATTGGTGATTTTGTAACTGTGGAAAGAGCCGGAGATGTCATACCGCATATTCTATCTGTAGATTTGAAAAGAAGACCAAAATCAAGTTCCAAGTTTATATTTCCCTTAAAATGCCCATCTTGTGGATCTAAAACTATTAAAGAATTTAATAAAATTACTAAAAAAATCGATGCAGTTAGAAGATGTTCTAGTGAAGGTTACTATTGTGATAAAATTTCAATTGAGAAATTAAAGCATTTTGTCTCGAAAGAAGCTTTTAATATTGATGGTTTTGGAAAAAAAATAGTTGAAGGATTTTGGAAATTAAAATTAATCAAATTTCCACAAGATATATTTAAACTTGATTATAATAAAATAGAAAAACTGGAAGGTTGGGGTAGATTATCAGTAGAAAATTTAAAGTATTCCATAAATCAAAAAAGAAATATATCTTTAGAAAGATTTATATTTGCTTTAGGAATTAGACATATTGGACTAGAGAATGCAAAGTTACTATCTAAACATTTTATATCATTACGAAATTTTCAAAATTTGACTAAAAAAAATAATTATAATGATTTACTAAATATAGATGGAATTGGAGAAACACAAGTAAGTTCGATAAAAAGTTTTTTTGCAAATAAAACTAATGTGAAAGTTCTAAGCGAATTGGGTAAAGTGCTTAAAATAAAAAATGCAACCCTAAGTCAAAGTGATGGAATATTAAAAAATAAGTCATTTTTAGTAACTGGTAAATTAAATGGTATTAGTAGAGCTGAAGTTAAGTCATTAATTGAAGAAAACTCAGGAACCACAGTTAGCAGCGTCTCAAATAGATTGGATTATTTAATTATTGGAGAAAAGCCTACAAAAAGAAAAGTGGAAAGTGCTAAAGAACTTAAAATTAAAATTATTAAACAAGAAGAATTTTTGCAGATGCTAAATAAAGCTAGCTAACCATTTTCTTTCGTCTTTTTTTAAGTAATTTGATATTTTTTTATAAACCTCTAAATGATATTTAAAAAGATAATCTTTTTCTGAAGTAGTTAATAAATTAAAATTTATCAAATCTTTTTCAATAGGTACCATTGTTAAGTTTTTAAATGTTAATTTATTACTTTTTTTGGTTACGTATACTAAGTTTTCTATTCGGATACCAAAATTATTTTCTTTATAGTAGCCTGGTTCGTTACTTAAAATCATACCTTCTTTAATTTTTACTTTATTTATTTTTGTAATTGATTGTGGACCTTCATGGACATTTAGAAAAAAACCAACACCATGTCCAGTGCCGTGAGCATAATCTAAATTACTCTCTCTCAAAAATTTTCTTGCTCTTTTATCAATTTTTTTTCCTGTGTTATCTTTATTAATATTAGTTGTAGAAACAGCAATATGTCCTTTTAAAACTTTAGTAAAAATATTTTTTATGTTTTGGTTTTGATTTGTAAAACAAATTGTTCTTGTTACATCAGTTGTGCCATATTTATATTGCCCACCTGAGTCACAAAGAAAAATATCTTTTTTGTTTATAATTCTACAATTTTCTTTTTTTGCCCGATAATGTACAATAGCACCATTTTTACCTGAACCTGCAATTGTATCGAAACTAGGATAAAGAAAATTTTTATTCATTTTTCTAAATCTTTCTAATTTTTTAGCTGCCTCTACCTCAGTAATTTTATTTTTATTAATTTCTTTAATCCAATAAATAAATTTTGTTAAGGCTACTCCATCTAAAATGTGAGCATTAATCATATTATCAATTTCTGCTTTATTTTTTATTGCTTTTAAATAATAAGAAGGGTCTTCTCTGCTAACAATTTTATATTTTGAATTAATTAGATTTTCGTAAAATATTGAACATGATTTATCATCAATAATAAATTTTTTTCCTTTAAGTTTAAATAATTTATTTGGTAATTCCTTAATATCTAAAAACTGATTTAATTTAATAGTTTTATTATTTATTAATTTTTTACATTTTTCCATATTACTGATTAATAATATTTTTTTTGTTTTGCTTATTATTAATCTTGAATTGGGAACAGGGCTGTTTGGACCATCTCCTCCTCTTATATTTAATATCCACGCAACATTCTCTGGAGCACTTATAAAAATATAATCCGATTTATTTTTTTTTAGATATTTTGAAATTTTGTTAATTTTAGAACTGGCACTTTCACCTACTATATTTTTATTTAAAGAAAAAAAAGGGATATTAGCGTTTACTTTTTGTTTTTTAATTTTGTCAATTAAATTTTCATTAATATATTTAATGGTATTATTTTTTAAAAAATAATTTTTAATTTGAGAATTTGTAAATAATTTTGGATCAATACCTAAAGTTAAATTTTTAAATAAATTACAATTAATTAATTTTTCGAATCCATAAATTTTAAAATTTTTTCCACTTTCTGCATGACTTTGAATTGTATATCTTCCATCAGTAAATAAATAGTTTTTATGTTTTAATATTATAGCTAATCCAGCTGAGCCACTGAAATTTGATATAATTTTTAATCTGTTAATTTTTGAATATTCAGTAAAATAGTCATCATTTTTTGGTATGACATATCCATCAATCTTATATTTTTTAAATTTTTTCCTTAATAGTTTAATGTATTGTCTCATTTAATTCTTTTTTGGTATCTTATCCAACCTGGACTTCTTGTACCTTCCTCAATTTCAAAATCTTGATTAAAATCAAAATCGTCATCATTATTTATCTCTTCATCAAAAAACGAATTTTTCTCTAGGTTTTTTTCTGGCAATTCATCTATAAATCTTGAGGCCATACTATCTATCCAGTCTCCTTGATAAAATCTATTCATCGAAAATGATATTATTGCTTTTTTCTTTGCTCTAGTAATCCCAACATAAGCTAAACGTCTTTCTTCTTCCAATCCACTTTGTCCTTTTTCCTCTATAGATTTTTGATGTGGAAACAATCCTTCTTCCCAACCCGGAAGAAAAACAACATCAAATTCTAATCCTTTTGCAGCGTGCATTGTCATCATGTTAATTTTCTCACCATCCCATTCTTGATCCACAGAAGTTGCTAATGACACATGTTCTAAAAAACTTTCTAAATTATCAAATTCTTTCATTGCACTTAATAGTTCTTTAATATTTTCTAATCTATTTTCGTTATCCAAATCTTTTTTATTTTTTAACATTGCTGAATATCCAGACTCATCTAATACAATTTGCAATAACTTTATATGATTAGTTTTTTTTAAAGCTAAATCATTTCTCCACTTAGCTAATGAATTCATAAATAAATTTAAACCTATTTTCGCTTTTGGTTTAATTAAATTTAGCTCAAGCATTTTAATTGAAGCTCTTTCTAAATTTAAATTATTTTCTTTAGCAAATTCATGAATACTTTTTAAAGTACTATCTCCTAAAGATCTCTTTGGATTATTTACAATTCTTTCAAACGCCAGATCATCTTTTTCTTGATAAATTAATCTTAAATAAGCAACACAATCTTTAATTTCTGCTCTTTCATAAAATTTTGTACCACCTAATATTCTATAAGGCATGCCGATTTTAAGAAAACGCTCTTCAAACTCACGTGTTTGAAAAATAGCTCTAACTAGTATTGCAATATTATTATAAGAAAATTTTTTTTTGATTTTTTTTTCTATTTCATCAGAAACACCAACTGCTTCATCTTTACCATTTTTAAAACAGTTTAATTTAACTAAATCACCTTCTTCCATAGTAGTAATTAAAGTTTTACCAACTCTATTTTGATTATTAGAAATAAGGTTTGAAGCGACAGATAGAATATTTTGAGAAGATCTATAATTTTGTTCTAATCTTATTACTTTTGTATTTTTATAAACTTGATCGAATTCTAAGAAATTTTTAATTTCCGCTCCCCTCCAACTATAAATAGATTGATCATCATCTCCAACGCAACAAATATTTTTGTTTTTTTCTGATAAAAGATTAAGCCATTTACTTTGAATAAAATTTGTATCTTGATATTCATCAACAAGTATATATTTAAAATTTTTTGAGTATATTTCTCTAATATCTGAATTAAATTCTAAAATTTTTACAGCATGTAAGATGAGGTCACCAAAATCACAAGAGTTTAATTCAGTTAGTTTTTGCTGATAAATTTTATAAAGCGGAAGAATTGTTTTTTCGTAAATATCTTTTTTATTTATTATCACTTCATTAGGATAAAAACCTTTATTTTTCCAACGATCAATTATTGCCAATATAAATCTTGGAGACAACTGTTTAATGTCAATATTTTCAGCTTTACAAATATTTTTTATAAGTCTTATTTGATCGTCAGTGTCAACGATAGTAAAATTATAATTTAGATTTGCAGCAGATGCATGTTTTCTTAATAATTTTGCACAAATGGAGTGAAATGTGCCAAGCCAAGATAGCCCAACAGCAGTTGAACCAAGTATTTTACTTACTCTATTTTGCATTTCTTTAGCAGCTTTGTTAGTAAATGTGACTGCTAAGATTTGATTTGGAAATGCCTTTTTTTCTTTAATAATATTAGCAATTCTAGAAGTTAAAACTTTTGTTTTTCCAGATCCAGCCCCTGCAACAATTAAAAGTGGACCATCTGTATGTAGAACCGCTTCTTTTTGGGCATCATTCAAATTTTTTAAATAATCTTTGTTTATCATTTA
>CACJBQ010000009.1 GCA_902591695.1 uncultured Pelagibacteraceae bacterium
AAGAACCAAAAAATATGGGTGCTTGGTTTTCAGTAAGAGATTATATCCAATGGACATTAGACACTTTAAAGGCTAATAATAATAAAATTTCTTATATAGGAAGAAGCCCAGACGCAACTCCTGCAACAGGATATGCCAAAAGGCATAATTCTCAACAACAAGAAATAATAAACAATGTATTTGATTAATTTTAATGAGTGAAAAAATAGTAGTTCCAGTTCTTGGTGAAAGTATAACAGAGGCGACTGTTGCAAAATGGTTAAAAAACGCAGGTGATACAGTTGAAGTAGATGAACCAATTGTAGAACTAGAAACTGACAAAGTAAATTTAGAAGTGCCATCTCCAATTGCTGGTGTGTTAACTGAGATAAATTCACAAGATGGATCAGTTGTTGAAGTAGGAGCATTATTAGGTTTTGTATCAGCCGAAGGTGGAGCAGTGGTTAAATCTACGCCAAAAATCAGAGAAGAAATAAATAAAGAGGAAATTGTTCCTACAGAGAGCAACGTAATAAAATTAGATGCAAATAAAAAAGAACCGAAAGTATTTGAAGAAAAAGAGATCGAAAAACTCAAAGAGAAACCTTTAGTTTTAACTGAGGAAGTTAAACCAAATATTGCTCAAAAAAAAGATGTTAACCCAACCTTGTCTCCAGCAGTGAGAAAAATAGTAACTGAAAACAATATTGATATTAATTCAATTCAAGGTTCAGGAAAAGATGGGAGAGTTTTAAAAGGAGATTTAATAAGTTTGATGGGTGCAAATCCAAAACCATCTGAAAGAAAAATTCAATATGGTGAAGAAGAACGAATTAAGATGACTAGGTTGAGACAAACTATAGCAAAAAGATTAAAGCAAGCTCAAGAGAATGCCGCTCTTTTAACAACATTTAACGAGGTTGATATGAGTAGTGTAATTGAAATGAGGAAAGAAAATCAAGAGGATTTTCAATCTCGTTATGGGATAAAATTAGGATTTATGTCTTTCTTTGTAAAAGCATGTGTTGTTGCTTTAAAAAATTTCCCTGCAGTAAATGCTGAAATAGACGGAGATGAGATTATCTATAAAAACTATTACAATATTAGCTTTGCTGTCGGAACAGATAAGGGTTTGGTTGTTCCAGTTTTAAGAAATGCAGATGAATTATCCTTTGCTGATATTGAAAAAAATATTAAAGAAATCTCAGAAAAAGCTAGAGATGGAAAGCTAACTATTGAAGATCTTCAGGGAGGAACATTTACAATAAGTAATGGAGGTGTTTATGGGTCTATGCTTTCAACGCCAATATTAAATTTACCTCAATCTGGGGTGTTGGGCATGCATAATATAATGGAAAGACCTTTTGTTGTAGACGGTGAAATCAAAATAAGACCAATTATGTATTTAGCATTATCATATGATCACAGAATTATTGATGGAAAAGAGTCTGTATCTTTCCTTAAAATGATTAAAGAAAACTTAGAAGACCCTAGAAGGTTGTTTTTGGATATTTAAATGTCAGAAAAATTTCAAGCTGTAGTTATTGGAGGTGGACCGGGTGGTTATGTTTGTGCGATCAGACTTGCTCAATTAGGATTAAAAACTGCATGTATAGAGTCTAGAGGGTCTTTAGGAGGCACTTGTTTAAATGTTGGCTGCATCCCATCAAAAAGCTTACTGAATCTGTCTGAAGAATTTCACAAAGTAAAAAGTTTAGCAAGTAAAGGTATTGAAGTTGGTGAAGTAAAATTAAATTTAGACAAAATGATGAAAAGCAAAGATAAAGCCGTAACCGTTCTTACGAAAGGTGTTGAATTTCTTTTGAAAAAAAACAAAGTTACTTACTTTAAAGGACACGGAAGTTTTAAATCTAAAAATGAAATTTTAATAAAGGATGATAAAAATAAAGAAACCATCATCCAAACAGAAAAGACAGTTATTGCAACAGGATCAGTTCCAGTTTCATTACCAGGAATAGAAATAGATGAGAAAACAATTGTCTCATCAACAGGTGCTTTAAAGTTAGAAAAGGTACCTAAGAAAATGGTTGTAGTAGGAGGAGGCTATATAGGATTGGAGATGGGATCTGTATGGTCAAGACTTGGATCAGAGGTGCAAGTTGTTGAATTTTTAGATCATATTACACCTGGCATGGATAAAGAAATCTCTTCAGAATTTATGAAAATTTTAAAAAAGCAGGGAATGAAATTTAATATGCAAAATAAAGTTGAAACAATTAAAAAAAATGCATCAGGTGCAGTGGTTTCAACGGTAGATAACGATGGTAATAAAAATAATTTTGAGTGTGATGTTGTTTTGATTTCTGTAGGCAGAAAACCTAATACAGATGGTTTAAATTTAGAGTCTGTAGGAGTAGATCTTGATGAAAGAAATAGAATTAAAACTGATAAAATTTTTAAGACTAACGTTGAAAATATTTATGCAATAGGCGATGTAATTGTTGGTCCAATGCTTGCGCATAAAGCGGAGGACGAAGGTATAGCAGTTGCAGAAAACATAGTTGGTCAATCTGGACATGTAAATTACGACACAATCCCAGGAGTAGTTTATACAACACCAGAAGTAGCATCAATCGGTAAAACTGAGGAACAATTAAAAGAATTAAATAAAAAATATAAAGTAGGGAAATTTTCTTTTATGGCTAATTCAAGAGCTAAGGCTATAGATGATGCAGAAGGTTTTGTTAAAATTTTAGCTGATGAGCAAACAGATAAAGTATTAGGTGCACATATAATTGGGCCTCATGCAGGAGAATTAATTGCAGAGATCGGTGTTGCAATGGAATTTGGTGCAAGCGCAGAAGATATTGCCCGAACTTGTCATGCCCATCCAACGTTTTCTGAAGCAGTTAAAGAAGCTGCTTTATCAGTAGATAAAAGAGCAATACACTCTTAATTTTTTTTCATATTATAAAAATATGAAATATCCGATTCTTGTACCAAATATTTTTAATCATCCATTTACTTATGAAAGTAGTTTAAATCTTAAAATTGGTGATTATGTAATGGTACCTTTTGGAAAATCTAAAATTACTGGTGTTGTTTGGGACGAATTTGAAAAAAATAATAATAAAAATTTTAAGACCAAAAAGGTAATAAAGAAATTAGACGTTACTCCATTAAAAAAAAATACAATTAATTTTTTAAATTGGTTTGCAGAATATAATCTTATCCCAAAGGGTATGGCATTAAAGTTGGTACTCTTAAGTAGCAAGGCAATAGAGAATAAAGAAACTCAAATTTATCAAATGTTTAATAGCAAAATTAAACAAAACTTGATCAAGCTATCCAATGATCAAAATAAATCTTTAAAAAAAATGAATATTTCAAACAAAAAATTTAGAGTTCATGTTTTGCAAGGCACGACTGGATCAGGAAAAACTTTAGTTTATTTTGAAGCTTTAAAACCACTGATAGAGAAGGGTTTTCAAGGATTAATTTTATTGCCAGAAATAGGTCTAACTAGTCAGTTTGAACAAAAATTTTTAGAATATTTTGGTTTTAAACCTGCGCTTTGGCATTCAGGTATTTCAAAAAAAAAGAAAGAATTAATTTGGAGTGGAGTTTCTAATGGTAAAGTAAAAATAATTATTGGTGCAAGATCTTCACTATTTTTACCGTTTAAAAAATTAGGAATGATAATTGTTGATGAGGAACATGATCAATCATTTAAACAAGATGAAGGCATAACTTACAATGCTCGTGATATGGCAATTTCTAGAGCATCTTTTGAAAATATTCCAATCAATTTGATTACCGCCGTTCCTTCTATAGAAACTTTTGAAAATATTAAAAAAGGTAAATATGAAGTTTCTAGATTAAATGAAAGGTACCAAAACGCAGCATTACCTAATTATGAAATTATTAATTTAAATAATACGAAACTTGAAAAACAATCATGGCTATCAAATAAAATTATTGAAAAAGTAAACTCACACTTGGAAAAAAAGGATCAAGTTTTGTTTTTTTTAAATAGAAGAGGTTTTTCTCCAAATGCTTTATGCAATAAATGTTTTACAAGTTTTACATGCCCAAATTGTAGTATCAATTTAGTTTATCATAAAAATAAAAATAATTTATTATGTCATTATTGTGGATACAAATCTGATCTTAAAAGGAATTGTACAAAAGAAGGTAATTGTGAATTTATTTTTAGTGGTCCTGGTGTTGAGAGAATTTCAGAAGAAGTAAAAAGAAAATTTCCTGGAAAAACAATAGAGATTTTTTCAAGCGATACAATGAATAAAAAAGATTCTAAAGAAAAAATAGATAAAATTATTAATAATGAAACACATATTTTAGTTGGAACCCAATTAATTTCAAAAGGTTTTCATTTTCCAAGCTTAAATTGCATTGTAGTTGTTGATATTGATCTTTCATCTCAAGGACATGATTTAAGAGGTGCAGAAAAAAATTTACAGCTGTATCATCAACTTTCTGGACGTGCAGGAAGAACTGGAAAACCAGCAACTGTTTATTTTCAAACCTATGAAAATAATGGTAAGATGATTTCAGAAATTACAAGTAAAAATCCAGATATTTTTTTAGAAAGAGAACTGCAGATAAGAAAAAAAAATAAACTACCTCCATTTGAAAGGTTTATTTCTTTGATCTTAACGGGAGATAATGAAATTAAATTAGAAAAAGAAGCTATTAATCTTAAAAATTTTATTGAAAACAAAATAGAAGGAAAAATACTAGGTCCAGTGAATGCCCCATTATTTAGACTAAAAAGAAAATTTAGAGTAAGATTTTTGATAAGAGGCTTAAAATCTATGAAACTACAAAGCTCTCTTGCAAAAATTATTCCAAAATATAAATTTTCTTCTGGAATAAAACTTTCAGTTGATGTTGATCCAATTAACTTCAATTAACCGCAAAAAAGAGGCCTTTTTTACGAATCCGCTACTTGAAGACATAAGGGTCATATGTTATTTAGGGCGTGATTTTTAAATAATCTTCAACATTATAGAGGAACCAAGTTGAGTAAAGACACCGGATTTTCAATAACTTCAGCCGAAAGGTATTCTCTTGCGCTTTTTGAACTTTCAGAGGAAAACAATCTTTTAAGTCAGATCGAAGATCAGTCTTCATCTATTCTTAATTTAATTGATCAAAGTGAAGAATTTTCTAATTTTATTAAAGATCCAACTACAAGCCAAGAGGATTTACTAAAAGTAATCAATACAATCTCTGAAAATAATAAATTTGAGTCTTTATTTAAAAATTTTTTAAGTTTCTTAATTCAAAAAAGACGTTTCTTTTTTATTGAGCGTATACTTAAAAGTTTTATTGAAATTTGTTCAAGAAAAAGAGGTGAACTTAAGGCGGAATTAAAATCATCAAAAGAATTATCTAATGAAGAAATTGCAAAAATTACAGAGGAGTTAACAATAAATTTTAGCTCAAAAATAAAATTAAACTACAAACATGACGAAAGTTTAATAGGAGGTTTGGTAGTACAAGTAGGAAGTACTATGGTCGATACTTCAATTAAAAATAAATTACAACAAATCGAAAATAGAATGATAGAGGCATAAATGGAAATAAATCCTTCAGAAGTTACAAAAATATTAAAAGAACAAATTAAAAATTTTGGTGATAAAGCAGAAGTCACAGAAGTTGGTCAAGTTTTATCAGTTGGAGACGGTATTGCTAGGATTTATGGTTTGGATAATGTTCAAGCTGGCGAAATGGTAGAGTTTACAGATGGTTCAAAAGGTATGGCTCTAAACTTAGAAAGTGAAAACGTTGGTGTCGTAATTTTTGGTGATGACAGAAATGTTAAAGAGGGGGATGTAGTAAAAAGAACTGGTAATATTGTTGATACTCCAGTTGGAAAAGAATTATTAGGAAGAGTAGTGGATGGTTTAGGAAATCCTATCGATGGAAAAGGACCATTAGATAAAGGAATTAAAAAAAGCAGGGTTGAAGTTAAAGCTCCTGGTATTATTCCACGACAATCAGTAAGTGAACCAATGCAAACTGGTCTTAAATCAATTGATAGTCTAGTTCCGATTGGAAGAGGGCAAAGGGAATTAATTATCGGTGATAGACAAACTGGTAAAACAGCAGTTGCAGTAGATGCAATTATTAATCAAAAAAAAATCAATGAATCTGGTGATGAAAAACAAAAACTGTATTGTATATACGTTGCAGTTGGACAAAAAAGATCAACAGTAAGACAAATTCAAAAAACATTAGAAGAAGCTGGAGCTATGGAGTACACAACAATCGTTGCTGCTACTGCATCTGACTCTGCACCTTTACAATTCTTAGCACCATACACAGGTTGTGCTATGGGTGAGTATTTTAGAGATAATGGAATGCATGCGTTAATAATTTATGATGATTTGTCTAAACAAGCAGTTGCTTATAGACAAATGTCATTGCTATTACGAAGACCACCAGGACGTGAGGCTTATCCTGGAGATGTATTTTATCTTCATAGTAGATTACTTGAAAGAGCAGCTAAATTAAGTGATGAACATGGTGGTGGATCACTTACAGCACTGCCAATTATTGAAACACAAGGTGGAGACGTATCTGCGTTCATTCCAACTAACGTTATTTCAATTACAGACGGACAAATTTTCCTTGAAACAGAACTATTTAACCAAGGTATAAGACCTGCAATTAACGTAGGTTTATCAGTGTCTAGGGTTGGTTCATCAGCTCAAACAAAAGCGATGAAAAAAGTTTCTGGTTCAATGAAATTAGAGTTAGCACAATACAGAGAAATGGCAGCTTTTGCTCAATTTGGATCTGATTTAGATGCATCTACTCAGCAACTTTTGAATAGGGGCTCTAAACTAACTGAGCTTTTAAAACAAAAACAATATTCACCCATGACTGTTGCAGAACAAGTTATTTCAGTATTTTGTGGAGTTAAAGGTTATCTGGATGATATTGATTTAAGAGACGTTGCTGAATTTGAGAGCAAGATTATTGAAAAATGTAAATCAGATAAGCCTGAAATTATCGAGTCAATTTTAAGTTCAGGAAAACTTGAGGAAGATAAAGAAAAATTACTTGTTGAGGTAATCACTCAATTAAAAGGAAATTTTAAATCTTAATAATTTATGGCAAGTTTAGACGATCTAAAAAAAAGAATAGCTAGTGTAAAGTCTACACAAAAAATTACTAAAGCTATGAAAATGGTTGCAGCAGCTAAGTTAAGAAGAGCTCAAGAAAGTGCTGAGAAGGGAAGGCCTTATTCTGAAAAAATGAATAATGTTATTTTGAATTTATCAAATGGTATATCTGATAAAGAAAATGCACCAAAGTTATTGTCAGGTACTGGTCAGGAAAAAACTTATCTTTGTGTAGTGATGACTTCTGATAGAGGTTTATGTGGTGGATTTAATTCTAATATTATTAAAAAAGCTAAAAGTTATTTTGCAAAAATTTTAGATGAAGGTAAAGAACTAAAAATTATTACAGTAGGCTCAAAAGGAAATGATCAATTAAAAAGAGTTTATGGTGATAAAATACTTGAAAATATCTCTTTCAAAGAGTCTAAAAATGCAAATTATTTTGATGCTGACAAAGTTGGGAAAATGGTAATTGAAAAATTCGAGGCAGGTGAATTTGATGTTTGTACGATTTTTTACAATCAATTTAAAAATGTAATTACTCAAATTCCTCAATCACAACAAATTATCCCTTTAAATAATGAGGGAGAAGAAAATAGTTCAGAAGAAAGTTACGAATTTGAACCAGATGAAGATGAAATTTTAAGCAATTTATTGCCAAAGAATATTTCTACGCAAATATTTAAAGCAATGTTAGAGAATTCAGCTAGCGAGCAAGGGTCTAGAATGAGTGCAATGGATAATGCAACCCGAAACGCAGGTGAAATGGTTGACAAACTTACTATCGAATATAATAGAAGTCGTCAGGCAGCAATTACAAAAGAACTAATAGAAATCATATCAGGAGCAGAAAGTTTATAATTATGAGCAAAGGAATAATCACACAAGTTATTGGAGCGGTAGTAGACGTGAAATTTGATGGTGAACTACCAGAAATTTTAACAGCATTGGAATGTAAAAATGGAGATAACAGACTAGTTTTAGAGGTAGCACAACACTTAGGTGAAACCACTGTTAGAACAATTGCCATGGATGCTACTGAAGGACTAAAAAGAGGTGATGAAGTTATTAATACCAATGCTCCTATTCAAGTTCCAGTTGGACCCGAAACACTTGGAAGAATTATAAATGTAATTGGGGAACCAATTGATGAAAGAGGCGAAGTTAAGACTAAAGAAAGTTGGCCAATTCATAGAGCTGCACCTGAATTTAATGACCAATCAACAGAAACTGAAATACTTGTAACAGGAATTAAAGTTATTGATTTGCTTGCACCTTATGCAAAAGGTGGAAAGATTGGATTATTTGGTGGAGCAGGAGTAGGAAAAACAGTTTTAATTATGGAATTAATTAATAACGTTGCAAAAGCTCATGGTGGTTTTTCAGTTTTCGCGGGAGTTGGAGAGAGAACTAGAGAAGGAAATGACCTTTATCATGAGATGATTGAATCTGGAGTAATTAAAAAAGAAGGAGCCGGTTCAAAAGCTGCTCTAGTTTATGGACAGATGAATGAACCTCCTGGAGCAAGAGCAAGAGTTGCACTTACAGGGTTAACTGTAGCTGAATATTTCAGAGACCAGGAAGGTCAGGACGTACTTTTCTTCGTAGATAATATTTTTAGATTTACTCAAGCAGGATCAGAGGTTTCAGCTTTGTTAGGAAGAATTCCATCTGCTGTTGGATATCAACCGACATTAGCAACTGACATGGGTAACCTACAAGAAAGAATTACGACTACAAACAAAGGGTCAATTACATCTGTACAAGCAATTTATGTACCTGCTGATGATCTAACAGATCCTGCTCCAGCGACATCGTTTGCTCACTTAGATGCAACGACTGTACTTTCAAGACAAATTGCGGAAATTGGTATTTATCCTGCAGTAGATCCGCTTGATTCTACATCAAGAATTTTGGATCCAAGAATTGTTGGAGATGAGCATTATAGAGTAGCAAGAGATGTTCAAAGAATACTACAATCATATAAATCACTACAAGATATTATAGCTATTCTTGGTATGGACGAGTTATCTGAAGAAGATAAACTAGTTGTAGCAAGGGCAAGAAAAATACAGAGATTTTTATCTCAACCATTCTTTGTTGCAGAAGTATTTACTGGTTCTCCAGGAAAACTTGTTGATCTTGACTCAACTATCAAAGGTTTTGATGCAATCTGTAAAGGTGAGTATGATCACTTACCTGAAGCTGCTTTTTATATGGTTGGAACAATTGAAGAAGCTATAGAAAAAGCTAAGAAAATGGAACAAGAAGCTGCTGCTTAATGAGTGATGAGTTTAAAGTTGAAATAGTAAATCCTGAAAAATCTTTTTTAATAAAAGATGATGTTTCAGAAGTTGTGGTACCTGCTTTTGAAGGAGAGATGGGAATATTGAAGGATCATATTTCTATTATTTCCTTTTTGAAACCTGGGATAATTAAGATTTTATCAAAATCAGGTGATGAAAATTACTATGTCGAAGATGGAATTGTTGAGTTCAAAAATAACAATCTATCTATTTTAACAAGTACAATTTTTAATCTTTCTGATATGGATAAATCAAAGCAACAAGATTTACTTAAACAGGCAGAAGAAGAGGCTAATAAAACCGATATTAATGATCAATCTAAGTATTTAGCAGATCAAAAAGTTGAAGTTTTAAAAACTCTAAATTAATTTTTTAACTTTTTCTTTAAGTTCTTTGTAAACATGATGTTTAAAATCAACTACAACATCAGTAATTAAATCCAAGTCAATCCACTTCCAATCTAAAAATTCTGGATTAGATGTGTTTATATTTATTTCATTATCATTTCCAATAAATCGCATTAAAAACCATTTTTGCTTCTGACCTTTGTACTTACCTTTCCAAATAATACCTAGCAATCTATCAGGTAAATCGTAGGTTAATGTACCATCTAACTCTTTTATAAGTTCTACGCTTTTGATGCTTGTTTCTTCCTCTAGTTCTCTAAATGCAGCTTTTAAATTATCCTCTCCCTCATCAACACCGCCCTGGGGCATTTGCCAAAAATTTTTAGGATTATCTATTCTTTTTGCTACGAATACCTTATTTTGTTCATTCAATAACACAATTCCGACCCCACTTCTCAGTGGCAAATCTTTAAAATTTTTATTCATACTATCCGTTAAGTAACTTAATAGCGTAGTTTAATTGATTATCAGTATCAGTTTTTATTCTAAAATCATCACCTTCTTCATTTACTTCAATATCTGGCCTAACACCTACTTCAGAAATAGATTTTCCAGAAGGAAGATAATATTTTGCGACAGTTAATCTGATTGCTCCACGATTTTTTAAAGGAATAATTGATTGGACAGAACCTTTACCAAAGCTATTTTCACCAACGATGATTGCCCTTTTGTGATCCTTTAAAGCTCCAGCAACAATTTCAGATGCAGATGCTGAACCATAGTTAATTAAAACCAATAGTGTTTTTCCATCGGTAATATCTCCTTTTTTTGCAAACCATTTTCTATTTTCAGATTTTTTTCTACTTTTTGTTGAAACTATCTCTCCATTTTCCAGAAAAAAATCCGATATCTTTATTGCTTGAGATAAAAGACCCCCAGGATTATTTCTTAAATCTAAAATAAATGAATTTAAATTTCTATTTATTTTAAGTTTTTTAATTTGTTTTTCTATTTGATCACTACTGTTATCGTTAAATGAAGTAAGTCTGATATATCCAATATTTTCATCTATAATTTCAGATTTTACAGATTGAACCTGAATAACTTCTCTTATGATATTAAATGTTAACGCTTTTCTTTCACCTCTTCGTCTTACTGTTAACTCTATTCCAGAACCGACAGGTCCTCTCATTAAATCAACAGCTTCACTTAATGATTTTCCTTGAACCTGAACATCATTTATTTTGACTATGTAGTCACCAGCTTTTAATCCAGCTTTGGATGCAGGTGTATCATCTATTGGTGAAATTACTTTTACCACACCAGCCTCCATGCTAACTTCAATTCCTAATCCACCAAACTCACCACTCGTTTCAGTTTGCATTTCATCAAAAATTTTAGGAGACATGTATGCTGAATATGGATCGAGTGACTGTAAAAGACCATTAATCGCAGAGTCCATGCTTTCAGATTGATCGATCTCATCAACATATTCTTTATTAATTTTTTCTAAAACTTCACCGAAAAGATCAATTTTTTTATAAATATCAATTTCGGCTGAAATAACTGTTTTATTCAAGCATAAAATAGTGAAAAAAATTAATAATAAAAATTTAAATTTTTTCATATCATCACTTTTTCTTTTGGAATTAACTCTGACCAAATTTTCTCTAATTCATAAAATTTTCTTTTTTCTGGGTGAAAAATATGAACAATCAAATCGATCCCATCAACAAGTTTCCATTCTCCGCTTTCTTTACCTTCAATTTTTGAGTCTTTTATACCGTTATTTTTAAGTTTTTCTAAAACTTGTTCTGATAAAGATTGGATATGCCTAGATGAAGTTCCACTTGCAATGATCATGTAATCAGCCATTGAACTTTTGTCTTTAAGATCAATAGTTACAATGTCATGAGCTTTATTTAGATCTAGTGTGTTGATTACAATTTCTTTTAAGTCTGAAATTTTTTCCATTAATTGATTTTAGATTATCAAATTTTTCTTAATTGAGAAGATGAAATGTTGACTTTATTAAACTCAATAAACTCTAGATTGGCCTTACTAAGTTGCTTAAATGTCTTTGATTCTAAAGAATTTTTTTTATACCCATGTCTATCAAAAACTACAATGTTACATTTTTTTGAAATTAATTTAGATTTATGCCATTTATGAAAATTAATAAGGTTGTCGGCACCCATTAAAAAATAAATTTCAATTCTTTTATTTTTTTTTAAATGATTGATTAAATTTATAGTTTTATTTGATTTAATAATTTTTTCATAAAATTTAATCTTAATAAATGAATTTGTACTAATTATTTTTTTACAATATTTAACTCTGTCATCAACAGAAGTCTTACTCTCTATTTTAAATGGATTTTTTTTTGTAATTGCCCAAATAACTTTCTTGAGTTTAAATCTTTTTTTTGCCTCCTTCGAAATTGCCAAATGTCCTTTATGAGCAGGATCAAACGATCCACCTAATACACCAATTTTTATTTTTGTGTTATTCAATTTAATTTCTTATTTTACCATTACTGGTGATTTCATATTTATATGAAATCAATTGATTTAAACCTACAGGACCTCTTGGTGGTAGTGTATTAGTAGAAATTCCAACTTCTCCACCGAATCCAAATTCACCGCCATCAGCAAATTGAGTTGAGGTATTATGCATTGCAATTGAGCTTTTAACATTTTTCAAGAAATATTTTGCTGTTTTTTTATTTTTTGTAATGATGGAATCCGTGTGCATAGTTCCATATTTGTTAATATGCTTAATTGCCTCTTCAGAATTTTTAACAACTTTAACAGATACAATTGATGCTAAATATTCAGTTGACCAATCTTTTTCCTTTGCATGATATACTTGACCTTTATAATAATTTCTCAAAATTTTATCGCCAATTATTTTACAACCACTATTTCCAAGTGCCTGCAAAATAGGATTACTAAATTTTTTGACTACATTTTGATGAATAAGAATAGTTTCAGTCGCACCACAAATACTTGTATTTCTTAATTTAGCGTTATAGACAACTTCTTTAGCCATTTTTAATTCTGCATCTTTATCTATATAAGTATGACAAAGCCCCTCTAAGTGCCCAACTATAGGTACTTTAGATAATTCTAAAACTTTTTTAACTAAATTTTTTCCACCACGAGGTATGATTACGTCGATATATTTTTTCATCTTAGAAAGCATAATATCTACAATTTTTCTTTGTTTTGAGTCGATAAATTGAATAAAGTTTTCATCAACTTTATTTTTTTTAAGTGCTTTTCTAAATAACTTAGCTAAAGCTCTGTTTGAATTTATGGCCTCAGAGCCTCCTTTCAAAATCACTACATTTCCAGATTTAAAACATAGACTAGCAACATCCGAAGTTACATTTGGTCTGCTTTCATAAATAACACCAATAACCCCAATTGGTATTGAAACTCGTTTTATGTTTAAGCCATTTGGTCTTTTCCATTTTTCTAAAGTACTATCTATAGGATCTTTTAATTTAGTTATTTTTAAAATAGAATTTATAATTCCATTTAATTTATTCTCATTTAAATGAAGTCTTTTGATTAAGTTTTCTTTTAACCCTTTTTTTCTTGCATAATTAATATCTTTTAAATTTTGACTAATAATTAATTTTTTTTCATTCTTAATTAATTTTGCATAATCATTTAAAACTTTATTTTTTACTTTAGTTGCAACTTTATATTCACTTGCTTTTCTTGCTTTTATTCCAATTAACTTCATATATTTGATCATTTAAATTTCCACCATATCATCTTTATGAATAACTTCTGATTTTGCAACATAGCCTAATAATTTTTCAATTTCATTAGAGTGATGACCCATAATTTTAGTCACCTCATCAGAAGTAAAGGAGCTTAAACCTCTAGCACATTCATTATTTTTTTTATCCAATACTTTAATATGATCACCTTTGTTAAACCTTCCTGAAACTTTTTTAATTCCTGCTGCTAACAAACTTTTTCCAGATTTTAATGCTTTTTTAGCACCTTCATCAATTATTAAAGCCCCTTTAGGTGCCACAGAACTTATTATCCATTTTTTTCTAGCATCTAACTTTGAAATTTTTGGACTAAACCAGGTGCAGTTATTTTTTTCAATTATTTTTGAAATAGGATTTGAATATAGTCCATTTGCAATAACCATGCTTGTACCAGCAAGCTGGCATATTTTTGCTGCTTCAATTTTTGTATGCATACCACCACTTCCATATTCATTTACACCTTTAATATAAATTTTTTTTAGATCTTTTTTTAGATCCTCAATCTTCTTTATTAGTTTAGCATCCTTAAAAATTTTAGGATTTTTTGTATACAAACCATCAACATCAGATAATAAAATTAAGGTATCGGCGTTTGTAATTTGCGCAACCCTAGATGCTAATCTATCATTATCACCATATTTTATTTCACTCGTTGCAATAGTGTCATTTTCATTCACCACAGGAATAAAACCAAGTTCAAAAAGATTATCAAAAGTTCGTTTTGCATTGAGAGATCTTCTTCTTTCCTCAGTATCTTCTAATGTAAGCAAAATTTGAGAAATATTTAATTTATATTTTGCGAAAGTTTTTGAAAATAAATTCATCAGCTCTATTTGACCAATAGAAGCAATAGCTTGACTCTTATCTAATTTGATATTTTTTTTGTTATAATTCATTTTCTTGCAACCCAAGGCTATAGCACCAGAGCTAACAATAACTACTTTTTGATTTTTATCTCTTAATTTTTTAATATCTTTTGCAAAACTAGATAACCATTGTTTTCTAATTTTTTTATTTTGATCAACTAAAAGAGAAGATCCAATTTTGATAACAATTATTTTGGAGTTTTTAAGATACATAAGACAAAAGTTTTGCTTTAATTTTTGATACAGATTTTTTTTCCAGAGTTGTCATTGTCATAATCTCACAATTTTTACCCTTTGAAAAATGATCTATAACTTCATTTGCTGTTTCTTCATCAATCAAATCAATTTTATTAAGCACAATTAGCTCTTTTTTTTCTAATAACTTTGCACTGTAGCTTTTTAATTCATTTTTCACCTGATTATAAGACTCATTCAGATCTAAGTTGGTAACATCAATTAAGTGCAGTAAAGACTTACATCTCTCTATATGTTTTAAAAATTGTATCCCTAAACCTATACCTTCGTGGGCTCCTTCAACTAATCCTGGGATATCTGCAATAGTAATCTCTTTGTCATCGTAAGATGCCACGCCAAGGTTTGGATTAATAGTTGTAAATTTATAATTTGCAATTTTTGGATTTGCGTTTGTTAATGCTGCTAACAAACTTGATTTTCCAGCATTTGGCAATCCTATAATACCAATATCAGCAATTGTTTTTAATTGAAGCCATATTGTAAATTCTTCTCCGATGGTACCTTTAGTAAATTTTCTTGGAGCTCTATTTGTAGAACTTTTAAATCTTGTGTTTCCTAAACCTCCTTTTCCGCCAGCAGCTGCAACATATTCTTCACCTTTTTTATTAAAATCGAAAAGAAGAGTTTTGTTATCTTCTTCAAATACCTGTGTACCTAGAGGAACTTTTAAAATTAAATCTTCACCACCTTTTCCTGTTCGGTTTTGACCAGAACCATTTTCTCCACGTTCGGCTTTGTGATGTTGTTGATATCGATAATCAATAAGGGTATTTAAATTTTCTTCTGACTTTAAAATAATTGATCCACCTTTTCCACCATCCCCACCATCTGGTCCACCAAACTCAACATATTTCTCTCTCCTAAAACTAGGAGATCCATCTCCACCGTTTCCAGCTTTAATATAAATTTTAACTTGATCGAGAAATTTCATAATACAACATCTATTTTAATTGGTTGTACTATTAATTGGGCTTTACAGAAACGAAAGTTCTATCTGATTTAGATTTTTTGAAGACAACTTTTCCTTTAACAACTGAAAATATTGAATGATCTTTACCCATACCAACATTTTCACCTGGAAAAATCTTAGTTCCTCTTTGTCTAACAATTATGTTTCCAGGAATTACTGTTTCACCACCATACTTTTTTACACCAAGTCTTCTACCGGCACTATCTCGTCCGTTTCGTGATGATCCACCTGCTTTTTTTGTTGCCATAATTTACCTAATAACTATTTGCTTACTGCTTCCTTAACTTCTTCTTTTTTTGAAGTTTTAGAAATTTTTTCAGCTTCTGATAACACTTTACCATCTTTTGAAAAAATTTTGTTAATTCTTATCATAGAATATTCTTGTCTATGCCCATTTTTTCTTCTTGAATTTTGTCTTCTTCTTTTTTTAAAAATTAAAATAGTTCTATTTTTACTATTTTTAATTAAATTAGCTTCTACTTTTGCACCCTCAACATTTGGAGTTCCAATTTCAATTGATTTGTCATCACCGTATGCCAAGATTTCATTAAACTCTATTTTAGTCTCAGGTTTAGAGTCTGGTAGTTTTTCAATCTTTAAAATCTCTCCAGATTTTACTTTATACTGTTTTCCACCTGTTTTTATTACTGCGTATGACATAGTATGATTTAATTTAAAGTTACCGCAATATAGTTGTAGTCAGCCTTTAGTCAAGCCGAATTAATTAGAAATTATCCTTAAAATCTCTTAATTTTGAAAAGGTTTTTACATCTTTTGCTCTTAAAAATATATTACATTCCAATTCCTCTTTTAAAGTTGACGGTATGGTAGGAATTCCATTTTCTCTTAATTTTTCTATTTTTTCTATTTTTTTTTGTAAGTCTTTGTTCTCAGAATCATATTTTTTACAAAATTTTGCATTGTTAAGAGTGTATTCATGACCACAATAAATTTTTGTCTCTTTTGGTAATGATTTAATTTTGTTTAAAGATTCAAACATTTCCTCATAAGAGCCTTCAAATATTCTTCCACAGCCAAGTGAGAAAAGTGTATCTCCAGTAAAAACTAATTTTTCTTTAAAAAAATTAAAACAAATATGGCCTGATGTGTGTCCAGGTATATGCATAATTTTAGCTTCAAAGTTTTCAGCTTTCCATATTT
Source organism: uncultured Pelagibacteraceae bacterium (assembly GCA_902591695.1). Taxonomy (GTDB): domain Bacteria; phylum Pseudomonadota; class Alphaproteobacteria; order Pelagibacterales; family Pelagibacteraceae; genus Pelagibacter. The sequence continues at coordinate 16,793 of CACJBQ010000009.1, forward strand.
GATTGTCTTCTAACAATATGTCTATCCCCGGTATTCTTTTCGAGTCTCCTTTAAAACCCAAAACAACTGACCCATATTTTTTTTTTAATTCTCGATTTCCTCCAATATGATCATAGTGATGATGAGTATTAAGAACGTATTTTAATTTTATATTTTTATTTTTTAGGAAATTTATTATCGGCTCAGACTCACTGGGATCCACAACACATGCAGAATTGTTACTTTCGTCTATTATTAAATAGCTATAGTTGTCTTGAAGACAAGGTATAATTTCAATACGCATTTTATTTTTCTATCAAAAATATACCAAGATCTGCAAACAAATTTTTAACGCCTAAATTACTCTCATTTATTATTGATTTATTAAGATTGTTTAAAGCGAGTGATTTAAAAATCGTTATATCTTTTGATTTTACAAAATGAAAAAAATCTTTGATTGTACACATGTGTAAATTTGGAGTGTTATACCATTCATCTGGTAATGTTTTTGTAATTGGCATTGTACCTTTAAATAATAAATGAAATCTTACTTTCCAATATCCAAAATTAGGAATAGTAACTATTGCTTTTTTTCCAACTCTTAAAAGTTCATCTAAAACTAATTCAGGACTAAGAAAAGCTTGAAGGGTTTGACTTAAAACAACATAATCAAATGATTTGTCCGGAAATTGCTTTAAATCTTTTTCAGCATTTCCTTCAATTACAGTTAAACCTTTTGCAATACATTCTTGCACTTTTTCTTTTGAAATCTCTAATCCTCTTATATTTATGTTTTTATTATCTTTTAAAAATTTCATCAAAGTTCCATCAGCACAACCTACATCTAAAACCTTCTTATCTTTTTCAATTAAATCTGCTATTACCTGAAATTCATTTTTCATAATTAATTTTCTTCGTAAGATTTATCTAAAAAGTTTTTAAGTGCACTTAAGAAATCAGGAACGTCTAGTAAAAAGGAGTCGTGACCTTTATCTGATTCAATTTCTACAAATCCAACATCAGCTCCTATTGAGTTTAACGCAATCACAATGTCTTTGTTTTCTTGGGTTGGATAAAGCCAATCTGAAGTAAATGAAATTATAAAAAATTTCGCTTTTGTATTTATAAACGCTTCTGAGAGATTACCATTGAATTGCTTAGCTAAATCAAAATAATCCATAGCTCTAGTGATATAAAGATAACTATTTGCATCAAATCTGTCTACGAATACTGAGCCCTGATATCTCAAATAACTTTCTATTTGAAAATCAGCATCAAATCCAAATTTAAGATCTTCTCTTTCTTGTAACTTTCTTCCAAATTTTTCCTGCAAACCTTTTTTAGATAAATAAGTTATATGAGCTGCCATTCTAGCTACAGCTAATCCCTTTCCAGGATTAGTATCGTTTGATGTATAGTTTCCTTCTTTCCAATTACTATCAGCTGTAATAGCTTGTCTGCCTAGTTCGTTAAAAGCAATATTTTGTGCTGAATGACTGGATGTGGTTGCTATTGGTATCACTGTTTTAGATTTATCAGGAAAGTTGCTGATAAACTGAAGGACCTGCATACCTCCCATTGAACCTCCAGTTATAGAAAATAATTTATCTATACCAAAATGATCAAGTAAATTATATTGAGCATTCACCATATCATTGATTGTAATAACTGGAAAATTTGTTCCAAAAATTTTTTGATCAGGACCTTTATGACTTGGTCCGTGTGATCCCATACATCCACCAATTACGTTAGAGCAAATAATAAAATATTTATTCGTATCGATAGCCTTATCAGGTCCTACTGCATAACTCCACCAACCCTCTTTTTTAGTTACAGGGTTTATTCCAGTAACAAATTGATCTCCTGTTAGAGCATGAAAAACTAATATTGCATTATCTTTTTTTGAATTAAGTGAACCGTAAGTTTCATAGGCTATAGGAAAATCTTTTATGGTCTTTCCACAGTCTAATTTTAGTGGTTTCTTTACAATTAAAGTTTTTATGTTTTTCTCAGTATTCATAGTTTTTGACTGTTTTGAATTGTGAGAAAAAAAACTATTTTAGCGGTTTTTTTTAAGCGCTCGCAATTCAGTTAAATCAGCGCATAATTTTTTTACTAGAACTTATTTATTATGTCAATTTTTTAAAAAATCCTCTTATTCTCTATAAAATTTTGTAATTTTATCTATAAAGAGCACATAAATTAAAAAAAATGATAACTCCAAATTTCAAAAAATTTAAAATTGAGGCTTATAAGCCTGGTAAATCAAAAGTTAAGAAACTTAAGAACGTAATTAAGCTTTCTGCAAATGAGTCTGCTTTAGGTATGAGCCCCAGAGCAAAGAAAATAATATCAAATAAAAATCTGAATTTAGATAAATATCCAGACGGAAAATCTCAAAATTTAAGAAAAGCAATATCTAAAGCTTATAAATGTAATTCTGAAAAAATTATTTGTGGAGCTGGTTCAGATGAAGTTATTCAAATGCTCTGTCAGTTGTTTTTAAACCCAAAAGATGAGGTTGTGGTACCAGAGTATAGTTTTTTAATGTACAGAATTTACTCAAAAATAGTAGGTGCAAAAGTAGTATTTGCAAAAGAAATTAATTTTAAAGTTTCAGTAAATCAAATTTTAAAAAAAATAACAAAAAAAACTAAAATTGTGTTCATAGCTAACCCAAACAATCCTACAGGAACTTACTTAACGAAAAAAGAAGTTTTAGAATTAAGAAAAAGATTAAATAAAAAAATTTTACTAGTTATAGATGATGCCTATGCAGAATATATGAAAAACAAAGATTATTCATCTGGGTTAAATTTGTTTAAAAATAAAGACAATGTTTTCATCCTTAGAACTTTTTCAAAAATGTTTGGATTGGCTTCTCTGAGGGTAGGTTGGGGATATGGATCAAAAAAAATAGTTGATGCGCTAAATGTTATAAAACCACCATTTAATATAAATGGTATTGCTCAATTAGCTGCCACCGAGTCACTGAAGGATAAAGCTTTTATAAATAAATCGATTAGACATAATTTATTATATTCTGAAAAAATTAAGAAATTTCTTGAGACATATAACATTTTTTCAAATTCTGTTTCAGCAAATTTTTTGTTACTAAATTTTGAAAAATCTAGATATTCAGCAAAATTTCTGTATGAAAAACTTAAAGATAAGGGAATTATTTTAAGATCAACAGAAGATGGTTATCATATAAAGAATAAATTAAGGTTAACTATTGGATCTAAAAAAGAAAACTTAAAATTTATTAGTGTTATTAAGCAAGTATTGAAAAAATGAAAAATATTTTAATTATTGGCTGTGGATTATTAGGTTCATCTCTATTAAGGCGTATTAGCAAAAAAAAAATAGCAAAAAAAATATTTATTTATGAAAAATCAAAATCAAATATTGCTAAAATAAAAAGATTAAAATTACCTGGAACAATTGTTAATTCATTAAAAGAAGGTACAAATAATTCTGATTTAATCATCTTTTGTACACCAATGAGTGAATACAAAAATATTATTTTAAAAATTAATAAATTTATACCATCTAAAACATTGATTACAGATATTGGTTCTTCAAAAATTGAAACTTCTAAAATTATAAATAAATTTTTAAAGAAAGGTATTCATTGGATTCAAAGTCACCCGATAGCTGGATCAGAGGTCAGTGGACCAGAGCATGGTAAAGAAAATATGTTTACTGATAGATGGTGCATAATAATTAAAGAAAAAAATTTTAAAAAAAATAATATAAATATTCTAACTAAGTTTTGGAAAAAAATTGGAGCAAAAGTAGTTGTTATGAGCGCTGAAAAACATGACAAAATTTTTTCTATTACTAGTCATTTACCACACTTAATTGCATATAATCTGGTGAAATCTGCACAAGATTTTGAGAAAAAACAAAATTATGAGCTAATCAAATATAGCGCTGGTGGATTACGAGATTTTTCTAGGATTGCAGCATCAAATGAAATCATGTGGAGAGATATTTTTTTTAACAACAAAAATAATATTTCAAAAGCGATTGATTTATTTATTAAAAATTTAAATCAATTTAAAAAAGATATTAATTCAAAAAATAATAAGTCTATCGTAAAGAAACTTATCCAGACTAAAAAAGTAAGGTCAAAAATTATCAAATTGAAACAAGATATAGACAAGCCTGACTTTGGAAGAAATTAATTTTTTATTCTAGATACTTTTTTTACCTTTAGCTTGGCAGTTTTTTCAATTCTATTTATGGTTTCTATAATTGGCATAATAATTACTTTTCTTTCTGGACCATAAGCATGAATTAGTTGATTAGAATTTAAACAGATAGCAACATGACCTTTCCAAAAAATAACATTTCCTTTTTTAAATAGTCTTTTCTTTGAATTCTTTTTTGAATATTTGATCTGATCTTTTGTATCTCTTGGATAAAACGAATTATTATAACAATAAAAAATTTGCAATAAGGCTGAACAATCAATACCTTTAAATGTTTTTCCGCCCCAAACATATTTTACATCGAGGAATTTTTTAAATATTTTTGTAAAATTATTTTCTTTATGGTTTATTTTTTTAATATCTGCTTTTTTAATCCATTTATTTTTTTCAATTCTTACGTAATTCTTATTTTGTTCAAATACAGATAATTTGGATGCAAGTGGAAGCCAACTGCTAGTTCCACTTCCAGGTTTTTTATAAATCTTTGCTTTTAGTGAACTGACTTTATAATTCGGACTAAATTTTTCTATATATTTTGAATTTTTTATAAAACCCTTATAATTATCAAATAAAGTTTTAATTTTTATCCATTTTTTATTTTTTGATAATATTTTGAATTTTTCACCGTGTATAATTTGTGAAGTTACCTCAGATCTTTTCGAAGGATTTTTGTAAATATTCGAAAAATTGCCTATGAAATAAAAGTTATTTTGCACCAATTTTAATTTTGTTTTTAATTAACCACAAAAAAATTAATGATGGTATCACCATTATAGTCGTTAAAACAAAAAATGTTCCCCAATCTCCGTTTAACCAGTCAACTAGAGCTCCAGAGGATGAAGCTAAAGTAGTACGACCAGCAGTGCCAATTGAAGCAAGCAATGCATATTGTGTGGCTGTATAAGTTCTATCAACTAGTAATGATATAAATGCAACAAATGCTACAGTTGCAAAAGCTGCTGTGATATCATCAGCTATAACCGCAATTGCAAATAAAATTTCTGATTTTCCAGTCCATGCTAAAACTGCAAATAAAAGATTTGTTATAGCCATTAACCCACCAGCAAAAAACATAGTTTTAATTGTTCCAGCTCTCATGGCCATTACTCCACCTAATAAAGTAAATACAACTGTTGTTATCCAGCCAAGACCTTTTGAATAAATTGCAATTTGACCTTTGGAGAAACCAATTTCTTTATAAAAAACAATAGACATTCTTCCCATAAATGCCTCACCTATCTTAAATAAGAAAACAAATCCTAAAATTCCAGCTGCAATGGCAAAACCATTTTTTCTAAAAAAACTAATTATAGGTCCGCCTATAGTTCCTGTAATATAAGCGATAAAGTTTGTAATAATATTGCTAGATCCAAGTTTTCCTTCAATTAATTCGTCTGTTTCTCTCTGTTTTGCTTGTCTGTTTGTCTCTATAGGTTCATGAACAAACATTAATCCAATATTCATTAAAATTATTAAAATACCTAAAATTAAAAAAGTAGCTTGCCAGTAGTCAGCTACCCCTAGGTTTTCAAAAAATTCTGCTGTAAATAAAGCAACAACTCCACCTAATTTATAACCTGTCCACCAACCAACAACAGCCATGGCCGCTCCTGCAGCCATTGATTTTCCTTCATTTTCATTTATCTGTTCAATTCTTAATGCATCCACAGTTATATCTTGGGTTGCTGACGCGATAGCAATAATTAAACCTACAGTAATTAATAAAGCCAAATTTTCAGTTGGATTAATTACACTCCAAACAACAAGACTTAACAAAATAATTAATTGCATCAAAACTATCCATCCTCTTCTATGACCTAATTTTTTTGTTAGTATTGGTATTTGAATTCTATCTATAATGGGAGCCCACAAATAATTGAAAGCGTATACTCCAAAAATTAAACCTGCCCATCCAATTGTTGATCTACTAAGACCTTCTTCTTTAAGCCAAAGACTTAAGCTACTTGCAATTAATACCCATGGAAATCCACTTATTGCACCTAATAAAAGAATTCTTACCATTCGAATATCTTTATAAACTGCAAGAGAATCAAGCCATGTTTGTTTTTTTGTTTCAGACATAATTAATTTCTCCAAAAAGATGGTAAGAACAATACTAATATTGCAAACAACTCAAGTCTACCTAAAATCATACCTACAGTTAAGATCCATTTAGAAATATCAGGCAAAGATGAAAAATCTCCATTAGGTCCTATTATAGGGCCTAAACCAGGACCAACATTTGATATTGATGTTGCCGCTCCAGAGATAGCGGTTATAAAATCAAGACCAGTCAATGATAATAATGCAGCTAAAATAAAAAAAATAACAAAGTAAAAATATATAAATGAAATTATTGATGCAATAAATTTATCATCAACAGATCCTTGATCGTATTTAATTACAAATATTCCCTTGGGATATATAATTTTTTTTAATTGATTTAATATAAATAAATATAGAATTTGAATTCTAAAAATTTTGACTCCGCAAGTAGTCGATCCAGCACAGCCCCCAATAAACATTAATGCAAGAAATATTGTTATAGGAAAACTTCCCCAACCGTCGAATTCAGCATTTACATAACCTGTTCCAGTCAATATTGAAATTGTATTAAAAAAAATAGATCTTAAACTAAAGTTTCCGTTATTATTAAATAATAAATAAATTGATAATATAATAATGCTTATGATTATTATTTTAATAAATGTTCTGATTTGAATATCGTTTAAAAATATTTTTTTATTACCACTAACAAATTTAATATATGCAATAAATGGAATACTTCCTAAAATTATAAAAATCATCGATGATATTTCTATAAGAACACTGTCAAAATATCCGATAGATTGATTATAATTAGAAAATCCACCTGTAGCTATGGTAGTCATAGAATGAGTTAAACTATCAAATTTTCCCATTCCAAATACCCAATATGATAATGCACAAAGAGCTGTTAGGCCTGAATAAATATAAATAAGTCTTAAAGCTATTTCTTTTGATTTAGGAAGAATTTTTTCAGATGAGTCGTTGCTAGAAATTTTAAATAATTGCATACCACCAACATTCATTATAGGCATCAGGGTAATTGCCATAACAATTATACCAATACCCCCCAACCATTGAAGTATTGCTCTCCATAATAGAATACCTTTTGGTGTATTCTCTAAGTCAGAAATAATTGTTGATCCAGTTGTTGTAATACCAGACATACTTTCAAAAAAAGCATCAGTAATTGAAAGTTCAATTGTCGAAAATATAAATGGTAAAGATCCAAAAATAGCAATACTTAACCATGATAAGGCAGTTAATAAAAATGCTTGTTGCAAATTTAATTTTTTATCGTGGTCTAGATTTGAAAGAAAAAATAATGATCCAAAAATTATAGTAACAATAGATGCACCAAAAAATGATGAATCTATTTCTGAATAAATAAATTGAGCAATTATAGGGATGAACATTGAGATCCCTAAAATTATTTGCAAAATTCCTAGTGTAAAAAAAACAGTTTTATAATTAGACATTTTGAAAGAACATTATTTTATGGTAAATAAATTTCAACTCTATAAGAATTAATAAAATCGCCAATTTAAGATTTTTATAAAAGATATATTCGTGATTAAAAAAGAAATTTTAGACAAAACAAGTGCTTGGCCTTTCGTTGAAGCAAAAAAAATGCTTCGTGAGAGAAAATCATTTATTGATAAAAAAGGTAAAATTACTCTTCAAACAGGATATGGCCCAAGTGGCCTTCCTCATATTGGAACATTTGGAGAAGTTGCAAGGACTTCAATGATGGTTAATGCTTTAAAGCAACTTACAGATTTACCAGCAGAAATAATTACTTTCTCTGATGATATGGATGGTCTAAGAAAAGTTCCTGATAATGTTCCTAATCAGGAATTGCTAAATAAAAATCTACATAAACCATTAACACAAGTTCCAGATCCATTTGAAAAATTTGCAAGTTTTGGAGAACATAATAATGAAATGTTAAAAGATTTTTTAAATAGTTTTAATTTTAAATACAGTTTTAAAAGTTCAACATCTTTATACAAAGGTGGTTTTTTTAACCCAACTTTAAAAATTATTTTACAAAATTATGATGGTATAATGAATATTATACTTCCAACTTTAGGTAAAGAACGTCAACAAACTTACTGTCCTTTTTTACCTATTTGTCCAGACACAGGTCATGTTCTCGAAATTCCAGTTATAGAAATTGATAAAAAAAATTCTAAAATAATTTTTGATAATAAGGGTAAAAAATTAGAAACTAGTATTTTGGATGGAAATTGTAAATTACAATGGAAAGTTGATTGGGCAATGAGATGGTATGCTCTAGATATAGATTTTGAAATGTATGGAAAAGACCTTATTGAGAGTGCAATTTTATCAACTAAAATTATAAATTTAATTGGTAAAAAACATCCATCTGGATTTGCTTATGAATTATTTCTTGATGAAAAGGGTGAAAAAATTTCAAAATCTAAAGGAAATGGTATTACCATCGACCAGTGGTTAAAATATGCCTCACCTGAAAGCTTATCTTTATACATGTATCAAAATCCAAAAAGAGCTAAAAAACTTTATAATGAAATAGTGCCAAAAGCTGTAGATGAGTACCTTGATAATATTGAAAAATCAAAAAAACAAACAGAACAACAACTGGTAATGAATCCTGTTTGGCATGTTCATAATGGCAATATTCCAAAAGAAGAAATGATTATGTCTTTTTCTATGTTGTTGAATTTAGTTGAGACAAGCAATGCTGATAATAAAGATTTATTATGGAAGTTTGTTAAAAAATATAAATCTAACATTCATGAAAAAAACTTTCCAATTTTTGATGGACTAGTTGGTTATGCAATCAAGTATTTCAATGATGTTATTAAGGCTCAAAAAAAATATAAAAATCCATCTGAAAATGAAAAATTAGCTCTACAAGCTTTAGTTAAAACTTTAGAACAATGTAATGATCAGATGTCTCCTGAGGATATACAAACATTAATATATTCAACAGGTAAAGAGAATGGGTATGCAGAAAACTTAAGAGATTGGTTTAAATTAATTTATGAAGTGGTATTTGGAGATGAAAATGGACCTAGAATGGGTTTTTTTATAAGTTTTTTCGGTGTTAACGAAACAAAAGAGTTGATAATTAGTAAATTGAAATAATGTATTCAAATTTAAGATCATTAATATTTAAAATAGATCCTGAAAAAGCACATTTTTTAGCAATTCAATCACTCAAGCTTAATTTAGTTTCAAATATATTTGATGAAAACAAAAATGATCCTATTTTAAAAACAAAACTATTTAATCAAAATCTTGATAATCCCATAGGTATTGCGGCAGGTTTCGATAAGAATGCCGAGGTATACAACCCTTTATTTAAGTTGGGTTTCGGATTTGTTGAAGTAGGTACAGTTACACCATTAAAACAATATGGGAATGAGAAACCAAGAGTGTTTAGATTGGTAGAAGACCAAGCATTAATTAATAGGTTAGGTTTTAACAACCATGGATCAGATACAATATTAAACAGAATAAAATCTAATAAAAAACTGGGTGTACTAGGTGTAAACGTAGGTCCAAACAAAGATTCTAATGATAGATTGAATGATTATCTAATTGGATTAGAAAAATTTTCTGAAGTTGCAGATTATATTGCAATTAATATTTCTTCTCCAAATACTGAAAATCTTAGAAATTTTCATGAAGAGAATAAATTAAAAGAATTATTAAAATCTGTCTCAGAGAAAAAAAAACAATTAAAATCTGAAATTCCAGTAGCTGTAAAGATTTCACCAGATATAAGTGAAAATCAAATTGATTTAATTTCAGAAATACTTTTAGAAAATGAAATAAGCGCAATAATAATTTCAAATACTTCCGAAGCTTCTCGGGAAATACTTCAAAATATGCAGAGATATCAAAAAGGTGGTTTATCTGGAAAACCTATTGAAAAAAAATCAAATCTTTTAATAAGTAAGTTCTACAATTTAATTAAAGGTAAAATTAAAATAATTGGAGTGGGCGGCGTTGACTCAGGTAAAGCAGCTTATGATAAGTTTTTATTAGGAGCAGATTATGTTCAGTTGTATACCGGTATGGTATTTCAAGGACCTAATATTGCTGGCATGATTAAAAAAGACCTAAAAGAATTACTAATAAGAGATGGTGTCAAAAATTTCACAGAAATTGTTGGAAATAAAACTATTTCTTAAATGTATTAAACTTGACGCCTTCAATATCTCCCCTTATATAGGCACTGTTATTATGTCAAAAAAATGTGAACTTACCGGTAAAATTCCAATGAAAGGTCATAATGTTAGTCATGCTAACAACAAGACTAAAAGAAGATTTTTACCTAACCTAAAAAAAGTAAAATTTACAAGTGAGCTTACTGGAAGAAGTTTAAAACTTACTGTAAGTAACTCAGGTGTAAGGTCAGTTGACAAAAAAGGTAGTTTTGATGAATTTTTAAAAACTGTAAAAAATAAAAATTTATCTCCTAGATTGAAAAAGTTAAAAAAAGTAGTTTTAATTAAATCCCCTTTTAAAAAGAAACCCGTAGCTAAATCAGCTTAATGAACAAATTATTTATCACTCTGTCAATAATGATGGGGGTTGTTGTACTATCTTCTAATTATTTAGTTCAGTTCCCAATCAACTATTTTGGATTAAATGAGATTTTAACCTATGGAGCTTTTAGTTACCCAATAGCTTTTTTAATTACAGATTTAGCAAATAGGTCGTATGGAAAATTATTAGCAAGGCAAATTGTATATTTGGGCTTTTTAATAGGAATTATATTTACATTGTTATTCTCAACTGATTTTGCAGATTTAATCTCAGTTAGAATTGCAGTTGGATCAGGGGTTGCTTTTATTACTGCTCAACTGTTGGACATTCAAATTTTTGATCGATTAAGAAAAAAAGAGTGGTTTGTTGCACCACTTACTTCATCTTTGATTGGATCAACAGTCGATACATTTTTATTTTTCTCAATATCATTTTATGCAACAGGGGTACCTTGGGTTACTTTATCTCTTGGAGATTTAGCGGTAAAAATTTTAGTTGCTATAATAATGTTGATACCATTCAGAATGTTATTAAAAATTATTAAACCAATTAAAGTTTAATATAAAAATTTATAAGACAAAATTTTATAAGCTAATTTTGCAACAAGAAAATTATATGAATTAAATCCTTTAATTGGAGACAGCTCATTAATATCTGCACCAACAATTTTTGAGTTTTTTGCTGCAATTCGTATTATATCCAATGTTTCATCCCACAAAAGCCCTCCTGGTTCAGGTGTACCAGTTGCAGGCATAATGCTTGAATCTAGTCCGTCCACATCAAATGTAAGATAAACAGTTTTGTTTTTAATTAGTTTTTTAAATTTAGACAAATTCCATTTTTTTTTATCTTTTGCCCAAAATATATTTATTCTTGAAGAATTCTTTTTTAAAAATGGAATTTCACTTTCTGAGATATTTCTTATCCCAAATGAAATTAAAGAAACATTTTTATAATCCAGACATCTTCTAATTGCTGAGGCATGTGAAAATTTTTCTCCATTATAGCTTTGACGTAAATCTGCATGGGCATCAAAATGCAAGAGGCAAATATTTTTATATTTTTTAGTAAAAGGAACAATACATCCAGGTGTTATTGAATGCTCTCCTCCTAAAGTCATTGGGAAAAGTTTTTTATCTAAAATCTCTTTATTAATTTTTGAGATTTTATTCAGGGCTTTTTTAATATTTTTGTCTATTTTAAATGGTTTTAAAGTTTTAATACCTATTTTCTTATAAGGTTCGCAGTTAAGCTCTTCATCATATAGCTCAACTTGATGAGATGCTTTTATAATTTCTTTAGGTCCATTTCTTGTTCCTCCTCCATAACTGACAGTTTTTTCTAGTCCAAATGGAACAATTACAGCTTTTTCTTTAAAGCTAAACTTATTATCAATTCCTAAAAATCCGTTTTTATTTAAGAGATATTTCAATTTTATTTAAAAATTTTTGTAAAGTTTTTTCTTGTTCTATTTTTCCACTCACCTTTATGATAAGCATCACTAGCAATTAATGGCAAAACACTAGTTGCTTCTGCAAACACCATCTGTTCTTTCGTAATATCTACTTTGCCCCATGAGCTTGCTTCTTTTAATGTGGAGCTGCTACATGCACCGTCTCTACTATCAGCAACAGTAATTTGAACAGCATATTTATGCATGTCCACATCTTTTCCTAATAGTTCAGCACAAATAACAGTATCTTGAATAAAGTTTTTAGGCACACCCCCACCAATCATAAATAATCCAGAACCTTTAGATTTGATTTTAATTTCTGTTAGTTCTCTAAATTCTCTAACTGAGTCTATGGTCATATGTTTTTTTGGATTTTGTTCTTGATGCATAACTAACCCAAATCCTGCGCTCGAGTCGGTAAAAGCAGGGCAGAAAATAGGAACATTGTTGTCAAATGCGTTTTCAATTAAAGAGTCTTTTTTCTTTGAGTTATTTTTTAAATATTTTCCCATTTCATAAATGAACTCTCTTGAAGTATAGCTTCTCGCCTCTAGGCTATTAGCGATTTCACATATTATTTTATCACACATTTGAAGCTCTTCTTCATCTATGTAGGTATCGTAAATTCTATCTATATAGTTGCCCCTCAGTTCAGTATCATTTTGAAATTGTGAACCTTGATAATGTTTAAAACCTAGAGCTTCAAAAAAATCCATATCTACTATAGAAGCACCTGTTGCAACAATTGCATCCACCATATTATATTTAACTAAATCTTTATAAATATTCATGCATCCAGCTGCCGAAGTAGAGCCTGCTAAGGTAAGGAAAATTGTACAATCTTTATCTTTAAGCATCTCGTTATAAATATTAGCAGCATTTGCTGTTTCTCTAGAAACAAAAGACATTTTTTCCATTGAGGATATAATTTTTCTAGAGTCGAAAGAAGTTATATCGATGTGCTCAACAGGATTTTTTAAGAAATCTCTTTTACTGTTATGACCTGGATTTTTTTGACTCGACATTAAGCTACCATGTTAGCTTTGTTAATGTCTTTATCATACATTGTCATTATTGGGTTATCTTCAACTTCATAAATTTCATTTGAGTAATAACCATTAAACTGAGTTCTAAATGTTAATCCGTATGCCCCAAGTTGACCAAGTTCAATATAATCATTTTCTTTAATATTATTTGGAAGCAAAAAAGGACCTTTCATATAATCCATGCTATCACATGTAGGTCCAAAGAAATCAAAAGCAGTTAATTTTTTTGAAATTATTTTATTAGAATTTTCTTTAATCATTCTAGATGGGAATACAATGTTTGGTGTACCTGCATCAAAAAGAGTACCATAGGTACCATCATTAATATAAAGCTTTTGTTTTTTCCTTAAATTAACTCTTACAACTGTTGAACCACTTTCAGCAACTATAGCTCTGCCAGGCTCACAAATAATTTCAGGAAGTTTTTCAAGCTTTAAATTTTCTAAACTCTTATTTATTTCATTGAAATAACTACCTAAAGATTGTGGAATTAAGTCAGGATAGATTGTAGGGAAACCTCCACCTACATTAATGTAATCAGGAATAATTTTTGTCTTTTTAATTATATTTCCAATTTCACTAATTCCTTTTGAATAAGAAATCGGATGCATACATTGTGAACCAACGTGAAAGCTTAAACCAATCTTTTTAGCATGTTGTTTTACAAGTCTTAACAAACCAATTGCTTCTGATGTTAAAGCACCAAATTTTTTTGATAAATCAATTTCTGCATGTTCATTTGAA
>CACJBQ010000010.1 GCA_902591695.1 uncultured Pelagibacteraceae bacterium
AGTTTTAATGCCAGCACCAATTCATTATTCTCATAAAATTTTAAGATTGATGGCGGAAGACAGAAAGTCAGGAAAGTTAAAAAATATTGAACCAGACTCAAAAAGCCAGGTCACATTCGAATATGTTGATGGGAAACCTTCAAAAGTAAAATCTGTAGTTATTTCTTCACAGCATTCACCAGATGTTAACCAAGCACAAGTAAGAGATTTATTAAGACCTTATATGTTAAAATCTATTCCTGAGAATTTTCTTAATGGTTTCAATGAAGATGAGTTTTATGTAAATCCAACAGGTAATTTTGTGATTGGTGGTCCTGATGGAGATTGTGGTCTTACGGGTAGAAAAATTATTGTCGATACATATGGCGGAGCTGCACCTCATGGTGGTGGTGCTTTTTCAGGAAAAGATCCAACTAAAGTTGATAGATCAGCAGCTTATGCGGCAAGGTATATTGCTAAAAATGTTGTTGGTTCAAAAATTGCGGAAAAATGTTTAATTCAATTAGCTTATGCAATTGGTGTATCAAAACCATTATCTATTTATGTTGATTTATTTGATAACGATCTAGATAAAAATAAATTTGTTGTAGAAAAAATTAATGAAAATTTTGATTTGAGCCCTAGAGGTATCAGAGAAATGTTAAATTTAAATAAACCAATATATGAAAAAACAGCCGCCTATGGTCATTTTGGTAGAGCACCTGAGGAAAATGGTTCATTTTCATGGGAAAAAACTGATAAAACTAACGTTTTTTCCAAATAGTTTCTGTTGAATTAAAAAAAAACTTTACTATATTGCACTTACATTATTGAACTCTACAAAATGGGCTTCAGCCCATTTTTTTTTGGAGCAAACGAAATTATGTTAAATAAAAGAGCTGATAAACTTGAATTATTGAGAATTGCTGAAGCCGTAGCCTTAGAAAAATCAATTGATAAGGAACTAATTATAAGTTCTATGGAAACAGGTATTGCTAAAGCTGCAAAATCTAAATTTGGACAGGAAAATGAAATTAAAGTTTCTATTAATAGAGATAATGGAGATATTGAGCTTTTTAGAAAATTGGTGATTGCAGAAAATCCTGAAAATGCAAATACAGAAATAAAATTAGAGGATGCAATTATTTTAAATGAATTAAATAAAGAAAAGTCTATTGGAGATGAAGTATTACAACCACTTCCCGCATTTGATTTTGGAAGAATAGCCGCGCAAACGGCAAAGCAAGTGATTAGTTTTAATGTAAGAGAAGCTGAAAGAGAAAGACAATTTAATGATTTTATTGATAAGAAAGACTCAATCTTAAGTGGAATTGTAAAGAGATTAGAATTTGGAAATGTAATTGTTGATCTAGGAAGAACAGAAGCAATAATTCAAAAAAATGAATTAATCCCTCGTGAAAACATTAAAGCAGGTGATCGAATAAAAGCTTATTGTTATGATGTTAGAAGAGAACCTAGAGGGCAACAAATATTTCTATCTAGAGCTCATCCTAAATTTATGGAAAAGCTTTTTGTTCAAGAAGTTCCAGAAATTTACGATGGATTAATAGAAATTAAATCTTCTTCAAGAGATCCTGGAAGTAGAGCTAAAATATGTGTTAAAGCAGTCGATACTTCATTGGACCCAGTTGGAGCATGTGTGGGTATGAGAGGTTCAAGGGTTCAAGCTGTAGTAAATGAACTTCAAGGAGAAAAAATTGATATAGTTAATTGGTCAGAGGACCCTGCAATTTTGGTTTCAAATGCATTATCCCCTGCCGAAGTACAAAGAGTCAACGTTGATAGTGAAAGAAAGAAATTAGATGTAATTCTTACCGAGGAAAATTTGAGTAAAGCAATTGGAAGAAGAGGTCAGAATGTAAGACTTGCAACTAAATTATTAAATTTTGAAATCAATATAATGACAGATGCAGAGGATTCTGAGAGAAGACAATTGGAATTTAAAGAAAAAACAGAAAACTTTGTAAAAAATTTAGAGTTAGATGAAACACTTGGTCAGCTACTCGTTGCTGAAGGTTTTTCAACAATTGATGATATCAAAGATAGTTCAGCTGAAAATTTAATGAAGATTGAAGGTATAGAGGAAGATACAGCTGAAGCTTTGATAGAAAGAGCTAAAGAGTTTTACGAAAAAGATCAGGAGGATATTTCTCAGAGAATTAAAGAATTAGGTCTTGAAGATGCTTTGATTAATTTAAAGGGATTAACTCCTGGAATGTTAGTTACACTTGGTGAACAAAAAATTCTAAGTTTAGAGGATTTTGCAGACTTAGCATCTGATGAATTAACTGGTGGTTATGATGTAGTTAAAGGTGAGAGAGTAAAAATTCAAGGTTACCTTGAAGATTTTGCATTATCTAAAGAAGAAGCGGATGAACTAATTATGTCTGCTAGAAATATTGTTTATAAAGATTGAGTGATGAGGCATGGAGAAAAAAACAAAATTAACAATTTCAGGCTCAGCCAAAAAATCAATCAAGAATATTGAGATAGCTAAATCTCAATCAAAAAATTCAGTAGTAATTGAAAAACAAACTGGAAAATTCTCTAGTAGGGGCGGATCGTTTAGATCTGCTACGAACAAACCAAGAGCAAACTCTAATTTCAACAAAGGAACTTTTTTAAAACCCTCATTCAATCCTAAATCACCACCTATAACAAACGATTTTGAGAAGAGAAAACTGGCAGAGCAAAGAGCCACTAAAAGACTTAAAGGAGATATTGAAAACAAAGATAGAAAGACTTTAAAAACAGAAACAAAGAAGAGAGAATTAAAGTTAACTGTATCAAGAGCACTAAGTGATGAGATTGATGCAAAACAAAGAAGTTTAGCATCAGTTAAGAGAGCAAGGCAAAAAGAAATTAAAAATGCCTCGAAAGAGGACTCTCAAGAAAATTTAAAACCAATTAAAAGAGATATAAATATTCCCGAAGCAATCACGGTAAGAGAACTGGCAAATAGAATGGCTGAGCAATCGAGTAATGTAATTAAGCATTTATTTGGCATGGGTGTTACAGTGACTATAAATCAAACATTAGCTGCAGATACCGCAGAATATTTGGTTAAAGAATTTGGGCACAATCCAATCAGAGAAGAAAAAGCAGAAGAAATAATCCAAAAAATAAAAGCTTCAAGAACAGAAAATTTAAAAAATCGACCCCCAATAGTTACTGTTATGGGACATGTTGATCATGGTAAGACATCCGTACTAGATGTTCTTAGAAGTGCAAATGTAGTTTCAGGTGAATTTGGCGGAATAACCCAACATATTGGAGCTTATCAAATTGAAAGCCAAAAAAATAAATTAACATTTATTGATACACCAGGCCATGCTGCTTTTACAGAAATGAGAGCAAGGGGATCAAAATTAACAGACGTGGTTGTTTTAGTAGTCGCTGCTGATGATGGAGTTAAACCTCAAACAGTCGAGTCTATTAAACATGCTAAAGCTGCAAATGTTCCAATAGTTGTAGCTATAAACAAATGTGATCTACCGGAGGCCGATCCTCAGAAGATAAAAAATCAATTATTAGAGTATGAGTTAATTGCTGAAGATTTATCTGGTGATACTTTAATGGTTGAAATTTCAACTAAAACCAAACAAAACTTAGATAAATTAGTAGAGTCAATAATACTGCAAGCTGAGATTTTAGATCTTAAAACAGATTATGAATCTAAAGCCACAGGTATAGTTTTAGAATCTAAAATTGATGTTGGTAGAGGTCCAGTTGCAAATATAATTGTAACAACAGGAACACTTAAGAGAGGTGATTTTTTTGTAAGCGGTTTAAAATGGGGAAAAGTTAGAGCCATAATTAATGATAAGGGACAAAATATTAAAGAAGCCTTACCTTCGACCCCTGTTGAGATTTTAGGAATAAATGGAGCAGCAAAAGCTGGAGATGATTTTATTGTTCTTGATACAGAAAAAGAAGCGAAGACTTTAAGTGAAAATAGAGCTCAAGAGAGTAAGGATGGAAAAAATCCACTAACGTTTGCTACTCAAGACTCAGCTTTTTCAGATAAATCTTCTGAGGAACTAAATTTAATAATTAAATCTGATGTTCACGGATCGTCAGAAGCAATTAAAAATGCAATCGGTCAAATCAAACATGATGAGGTTAAACCTAAAATAATTTTAGCAGACATCGGAATGGTAACAGAGACAGATGTCACACTAGCTAAGGCATCAAATGCAGTATTAATAGCTTTCAATGTAAAACCAAGTAAAGAGGCAAAAAAGCTTGCTGAAAATGAGAAGATAAAAATATCTTCATATAATATTATTTATGAAGTTTTAGATTACATTAAACAAAGAATGTCAGGATTGTTAGCACCCGATGTTCAAGAAAAAGTTACTGGTATAGCACAAATTTTAGAAATATTTAAAGTTTCAGGCGCCGGAAAAGTTGCTGGCTCAAAAGTAACTGAGGGAGAAATTAATAGTACTTCAGATGTTAGAATTATTAGGGATGGTGCAATTATATATACTGGAAAAGTTTCTTCCATATTTAGAGAAAAAAATCAGGTAAAACAGGTAAGTGGTGGTCAAGAGTGTGGAATTACTGTCAAAGATTATATGGATTTCCAAAAAAATGACACTATAGAGGCTTTTAGTGTTACATCTACAGAGAGGTCGATTTAATGGCAGATAGAATAGGTAAACCAGTATCTCAAAGACAGCTTAGAGTAGGAGAAATGATTAAGCAGTCTTTAAGCATGATTTTTATAAGAAATGAGGCTAAGGTGCCGAATTTAGAAACAAACACTATAACAGTTACTGAGGTTAGAATGAGTCCTGATTTAAAAATTGCTAAAGCATATGTTCTTCCATTGGGTGGAAAAGATGCAGAGGAAACAATTAGTATTCTAAAAGAATACTCATTTTTAATTAGAAAAATTTTATCACAAAAAGTGGTTATGAAATTTTTACCAAAATTACTTTTTAGAAAAGACGAATCTTTTGAGTATGCGGAAAAAATAGAAAACTTAATAAAACAAACAAATAAATAGGAACAAATAGGCATGAACAAAAAGGCGCAAGAATTAGCAATGCACGATAAAGATACTGGATCTTCAGAGATACAGATCGCTTTGCTAACAGAGAAAATTGAAACTCTCTCTAAACATATTAAGCAATTCAAAAAGGATAAACATTCATCTGTTGGATTGTTGAGAGCGGTAAATAGAAGAAAGAAATTGTTAGAATACCTAAAGAAAAATAAAATGGATTCTTACAAAAATGTACTGTCGAAATTGAATTTAAGAAAATAGAAGTCAAGATAGATAGAACGGAATGGAACGAAACGAACGAAACGAAATGGAAATGAAATGTTTAAAGTATATAAGAAGGAAATTGAAGTAGCAGGAAAGAAGATAAGTTTAGAAACAGGTAAAGTAGCAAGACAGGCAGATGGCGCAATAATTGCAACATGTGGTGAGACAGTTGTACTAGCAACAGTAGTAGGGGCAAAAAAAGTAAATCCTGATATGGATTACTTTCCATTATCTGTAAATTACCAAGAAAAATATTATGCAGCTGGAAAAATTCCAGGTGGATATTTTAAAAGAGAAGCAAGACCAACTGAGAGTGAAACACTAATCTCTAGATTAATTGACAGACCAATCAGACCTTTGTTTCCAGAAGAATTTAAAAATGAAGTGCAGTTATTACCAACAGTAATTTCATACGATAAAGAAAATGAACCAGATATTTTATCAATCACTGCCTCTTCGGCGGCATTAGCTATATCAGGAATGCCATTTATGGGTCCCGTTGGAGCTTCAAGAGTTGGTTTTATTGATGGTAAATATGTTCTAAATCCATCTAAAGTAGAATTAGAAAAATCAAAATTAGATTTAGTTGTGGCAGGTACAAAAGATGCTGTGCTTATGGTTGAGTCCGAAGCTAATGGTTTAACAGAAGAAGAAATGTTAAATGCAGTTAAATTTGGTCATGAGGGGTTTGTTCCAGTGATTGAAATGATCGAGGAACTTGCGAAAGAATGCAGAAAACCTGAGTGGACTGTTGAAAAGAAAGATTTATCAGAAGTTAAGAAAAAACTTGAAGAAACTTTTACAGAAGATCTTAAGAAAGCTTTTGCAACTAGAGATAAACAAGATAGATCAAATCAAATTTCAGAGATTACTGATAAAGCCAAAAAGCTTTATGAGGAAGATGAAAATTACACTGATCTAGATGTTAACAGTCAGTTAAAAAATCTTGAAAAATCAATTGTTAGAACTGATATTCTAAAAAACAAAAATAGAATTGATGGTAGAGGCTTATCAGATGTAAGGCCTATCGAATGTGAAGTTGGTGTCCTACCAAGAGCACATGGTTCTGCATTATTTACTAGAGGTGAAACTCAAGCAATTGTTGTAGCAACTTTAGGAACATCTGATGACGAGCAAAGAATTGAAAGTTTAGATGGATTGCAAAGAGAGCGATTTATGCTTCACTATAATTTTCCTCCTTTTTCAGTTGGAGAAACTGGAAGAATTGGAACAGGTAGAAGAGAAATTGGTCATGGTAAATTAGCTTGGAGAGCAATTAACTCATCACTACCAACCAAAGAAGCATTTCCATATACTTTCAGAGTAGTTTCAGAGATCACGGAGTCTAATGGTTCTTCTTCAATGGCTACTGTTTGCGGAACTTCTTTAGCATTAATGGATGCTGGAGTACCAATAAAAGAGCCAGTTGCTGGTATTGCAATGGGATTAATTAAAGAAGGTGATGATTTCAGCGTTCTTTCAGACATCCTAGGTGACGAAGATCATCTTGGTGACATGGACTTTAAAGTTGCTGGAACTAAAGATGGAATTACTTCTCTCCAAATGGATATCAAAATCACAGGTATTACATTTGAAATTATGGATCAGGCATTGAGTCAAGCTAAAGATGGAAGGGTTCATATCTTGGGAGAAATGAATAAAGCTTTATCGGCTTCAAGATCTGATGTTGGAAAACATACTCCAAAAATGGAACAAGTAAATGTTGATAAGAAAGACATTGCAGCTGTAATTGGAAAAGGTGGTGCAACAATCAGAGAGATTGTTGAAAAATCAGGTGCAAAAGTAGATGTAAATGATGAAGGTGTGGTAACAGTCGCTGCTCCAGATGAAGAGTCGAGAAATATCGCAATGCAAATGATCAAAGACATCACTGCAAAAGCTGAATTAAATAAAATTTATTCAGGTAAAGTAATGAAGATTATGGAGTTTGGTGCATTTGTTAATTTCTTAGGAAAACAAGACGGACTAGTTCATATTTCAGAACTTGCAGATAAAAGAGTAGCTAAAGTAACTGATGTTGTAAAAGAAGGTGACGAAGTAAAAGTTAAAGTGATTGGTTTCGATAGAGGTAAAGTTAAACTATCTATGAAACAAGCTGCTGAATAATCTATAACATAAATTAAAATTTTAAATCCCTGGAATGAGAGTTCTGGGGGTTTTTTATATTGAAGATAAATTTATTTTTTTTGAGTATTTTTTATTTGGAACATTTTTTATAACTGCTTGGCCACAACGCATTATTCCTCGTTTTTTATCAAATGTCATTTTGGGTTCACCATATAATTTCCATCCATTCGATAATGCCTCAGTTACTCGATTACAAAATCTTGCTGTATCATCATCAGTAATAAATCTGTATCCCTTCATATATTTTTAACTAAATTTAACTAAATTTAACTAAATTTTAAGTTATATTTTTAGGATCTGGCATTCCTACCTTGTTATATCCTGCATCTACGTAGTGAATTTCACCAGTAACTCCGTTTGCAAGGTCACTTAATAGATATAATGCTGAATTTCCAACATCATGGATATCTACATTTCTCTTAAGAAAAGAATGGTCTTCATTCCATTTATATAAGAATTTTGCGTCTCCAATTGCAGAGGCAGCCAATGTCTTGATAGGTCCAGCACTTATAGCATTTACTCTCATGCCTTTAGCACCCAAATCTCTAGCTAAATATTTAACACTGGCCTCTAAAGCTGATTTACAAACACCCATTACGTTATAATTTGGAATTGCTTTCGTAGACTCATAAGTTAAGGTTAATAAGCTTCCACCTTGTTTCATTACCTTTGAAGCTTCTTTTGCTACTTCAGTAAATGAAAAACAAGAAATTAACATACTTCTTAAAAAATTTTCTCTTGTCGTATTTAGGTACTCACCTGATAACTCTGATTTATCTGAAAAAGCAACTGCATGAACTACAAAATCAATTTCACCCCATTGAGATTTAATATCCTCAAATAGTTTTACTACCTCTTCTTTTTTCTCAACATCACAACTAAATGTAACATTTGAATTTAATTTTTCTGCTAAAGGAACTACTCTTTTTTTTAAAGCGTCACCCAAATAAGTAAATGCTAGCTCAGCTCCAGCTTCTGAAAGTTTTTGAGAAATACCCCAGGCAATAGATCTTTCATTGGCAACACCCATGATTAATCCTTTTTTACCTTTCATTAAACTCATAAACTAAACCTTTTCAAAAATTAAAGCTGCGTTAGTTCCACCAAAACCAAAGCTATTTGACATTACTGTATTTAAATTTGCTCCCGTTTCAGTTTTTGCAACAATTGGAAATTTTTTAGCATCATCATCCATATCAGTAATATTTGCAGAACCTGTAATGAAATTATTCTTCATCATTATTAAACAATAAATTGCTTCATGAACTGAAGCAGCGCCTAATGGATGACCTGATAAAGATTTAGTTGAACTTATTTTTGGAATGTTCTCTCCAAAAGTTTCTTTAATAGCATTAAGTTCAGTTATATCTCCAACAGGAGTAGATGTTCCGTGAGTATTAATATAATCAATTTTATTTTTAGCAGTTGCCATTGCCATTTTCATACATCTAACCGCACCTTCACCTGATGGTGCTACCATGTCGTATCCATCTGAAGTTGCTCCATAACCAGTTAATTCCGCGTATATTTTAGCCCCTCTTGCTTTAGCGTGTTCGTATTCTTCAAGTACTAATACGCCTGCACCACCTGCAATTACAAACCCATCTCTAGTTTTATCATAAGCTCTAGATGCAGATTGTGGAGTGTCATTATATTTTGATGATAAAGCTGTCATAGCGTCAAACATTGCTGTCATTGCCCAATGAATTTCTTCAC
Organism: uncultured Pelagibacteraceae bacterium; assembly: GCA_902591695.1. Classification (GTDB taxonomy): domain Bacteria; phylum Pseudomonadota; class Alphaproteobacteria; order Pelagibacterales; family Pelagibacteraceae; genus Pelagibacter. The sequence goes on from CACJBQ010000010.1 coordinate 9,143, forward strand.
TACCACCTGCAAAAACAACATCCTGTTTACCCATTTGAATTAATTCCATAGAATTTCCTATGCAATGTCCACTAGTTGCACATGCAGAACTCATTGTGTAGTTAGTTCCTTTAATTTTAAATGGTACGGCAAGTGTTGCAGAAGCAGTACTGGCCATAGTTCTTGGAACAATAAAAGGTCCCATTAATTTTGGTGTCTTTGCTCTAGTTTTATCTGCAGCTAAAATTACATTTTCTATAGAAGGTCCACCTGAGCCCATCACAATTCCAGTTTTAAAATTACTTACTTCACTTTCTTCTAATCCAGAGTCTTCAATAGCCTCTTTCATTGCAATATAATTGTAAGCTGAGCCTGATCCCATAAATCTAATTGTTTTTCTATCAATATGATCCTCAAGTTTTATATTTGGTTTACCATGAACATGGCTTTTCAGGTTATGCTCTTTATAATCTTCAGCATAAGAAATTCCTGATTTTGAATTTAATAAAGATTGATGAACTTCTTCTTGATTATTTCCTAAACAAGAAACAACTCCTAAACCTGTAATAACTACTCTTCTCATTATTTAAACAACCCTACTTTTAAATTTTCTGCTGAATATATTTTTTTATTATCTGCAAGAACAATTCCATTCGCAAGCCCAACAGTTGTTCCTCCAGGAGACATAATTTTTTTCATATCTATTTCATATCTTACATTTTTTACACTCTGTAATACTTCGCCTGTAAATTTTACAGTACCCACTCCTAGAGCTCTTCCTTTTCCAGGATTTCCTAGCCAACCTAGAAAAAAACCTACCAGTTGCCACATAGCATCTAAGCCTAAGCACCCTGGCATAACTGGATCTTTTTTAAAATGACAATCAAAAAACCAAAGATCATCTTTAATATCTAATTCAGCTTTTAAAGAGCCCTTATTAAATGTACCATTATTTTCATTGATTTCAGTTATTCTGTCAAACATAAGCATTGGAGGAAGAGGTAATTTTGCATTGCCAGGTCCAAAAAGATCACCATTTCCACAAGTTATTAGGTCATCATAGGAGTATGAGTTTTTTTTCATAATTTGAGCTCCCTTAATACTTGATTTAATCCTAATATAATATAATAAAACATTATATTTTTATTCATACTTTAGAATAATTATAAAAAACAATGCCAAAAAACTGCAATTTTATTGAAAAATTAAGAGAAGTTGGGCTTAGACCTACTAAGCAAAGAGTAAAAATGTGTGAAGTTTTGTATAATAGAGAAAAAACTTTTCATTTCACAATTAACGATTTGGTTAAATTGTTATCTGAGAAAATGAATCAAAAGATATCTCTAGCTACAGTTTATAATACAGTTCATGCATTTGAAAAAAAAGGATATCTAAAAGAAATTTCAATCGATAGTCATAAAAGTTATTTTGATACAAACACATCAGCACATCATCATTTTTTTGATGAAGATACGCATGAGTTGATTGATTGTGATGAGAGCGATATAGACAAAATAAATATTAGAAAAAATATTGCAGGAAAAAAAATAAATTCTGTTGAAGTGTTAGTTAGAGTTGCGAGTGATAATCAAACTCAAAAATAATTTAATTAAATCATACACTTAAAATCTACATTATAATAATTCTAAACTATTGACATACTGTTAATATGCATTATATGATTTATTAATCATTAAAAAGGAGAAAAAATGTCTTTAAAAGGAAGTAAAACAGAAGAAAATTTAAAAGAAGCATTTGCTGGTGAAAGTCAAGCAAATAGAAGATATCTTTATTTCGCACAAAAAGCTGACATAGAAGGTTACAATGATGTAGCTGCAGTTTTTAGATCAACAGCCGAAGGTGAAACTGGTCACGCACATGGTCATTTGGAGTATCTAGAAGAAGTTGGTGATCCAGGAACTGGTATGCCAATTGGTGAAACAAAAGCAAATTTAGCTTCGGCAGTACAAGGCGAAACTCATGAGTATACTGATATGTACCCTGGTATGGCTAAAACAGCTAGAGAAGAAGGCTTTGAAGAAATTGCTGACTGGTTTGAAACTTTAGCTAAAGCTGAAAAATCACATGCTGGTAAATTTCAAAAAACTTTAGAGTCTATTAGCTAATCAAATTTCTTAGTGGGCGTTAGTCGCCCACTAAAAACAATTCGAATTTCAAAAAACTTAATTATATGAGTAAAGAAGGAAGTTTAGGTGCACCTATACGACATCCTATAGATTTTGAGCATCCTGATTTTTTAAATCCTGAAAAATTAGATGCTGAAATGAGAAGAGTGTTTGATATTTGTCATGGATGCAGAAGATGTTTTAATCTCTGCGATTCATTTCCTAAACTATTTGACATGATTGATGAGTCTAAAAATGAGGATGTTGAAAGCTTATCTAGTGATCAATTTGCTCCTGTCGTTGATGCATGCACTTTTTGCGATATGTGTTTTATGACTAAATGCCCATATGTTCCACCTCATGATTTTGATTTGGATTTTCCACATTTAATGCTGCGGTATAGAACGGCTCAAAAAAAATTAGGTAAATTACCAAGCGTACCAACACAATTAGCTCAAATAGATCGAAACGCTAAAATTGGTATTATGTTCTCAAAAATAGTTAACTGGGCATCAAATATTAAAAATAAATTAATTAGAAAAATCTTAGAACTAATTACTGGAATAGATAAAAGAGTTCAGTTACCAAAATATAACTCAGAAACGTTTTCAAATTTTTTTAAAAAAAATAAAAATAAGATAAATTATCAAACACCTTCTAAAGATAGAAAAGTTGTTATCTATTCAACTTGTTTCGTTAATTTTAATAAAAAAAATACAGGTGTTGCTGCTTTAAAAGTTTTGAAAAAAAATGGTGTAGAGGTTCAGGAGGCTTACCCTGGTTGTTGTGGGATGCCATTCCTAGAGCAAGCAGATTTGCCAAAAGTTGTCGAACAAGCTAAAAAAGTTTCCAAGGATTTAATCGAATGGATTGATAAAGGATATAAAGTAGTAACATTAACAGCGAGTTGTGGGTTGATGTTAAAATTTGAATGGCCTTTGTTGTTACCAAACGATGAAAAAATAAAAAAATTATCTGCAAACGTTATGGATATTGATGAGTATGTCGTGGATATTGCAAACAATGAGGGATTAGTAGAAGGATTAAATGAGATTGATGGAGGTGTAACTGTACATCATGCTTGTCATGCTAGAGCACAGAATATGGGTATTAAAGCAAGAGATATGTTAAAATTGATACCAAACATTAAAATTGATGTAGTTGAAAGATGTGCAGGTCATGGAGGAACTTTTGGAGTAATGAAAGAAACTCATGATTTAGCAAATAAAGTTGGAAGACCTACAGCTAGACAAATAAAAACTAAAAATAATAAGTATATGGCTTCTGATTGTCCTTTAGCTGGTAAACATTTAAAACAGTTAGAGGTTGATACAAACATATCTAATGATGAGGCACTACACCCTATCGAATTGGTGGCAAAAAGTTATAACTTATGATCATGACTAGAGAAAAAAGAGAAATTCAAAAAGAAGACATCATGCCTTTAGATGTTTATATAGAAAAGAGACGTGAATTAAGAAAAAGTATTGTTGATTATAAAAAAAATAGAAGAGTTGCTTTAGGGCCTTATGCCACTTTTTATTTTGAAAGTTATGAAACAATGTTAGCCCAAGTACAAGAAATGTTGTACATTGAAAAAGGTGGTGAAGAGCAACTTCATGATGAGTTATCTGCGTACAATCCTTTAATACCTAATGGCAAAGAACTAACTGCAACTTTAATGTTTGAAATAGATAATCCTATTTCAAGGGCTGCATTTCTTGGAAAAGTTGGTGGAATAGAAGAAACAGTATTTATGAAAATAAATGGTGAGAAAATTAAAGCAGTCCCTGAAGAAGATGTTGATAGAACCTCTGCTGAGGGAAAAGCTTCTTCTGTACAGTTTATACACTTTAATTTTACTGATGATCAAATTGAGAAATTTCAATCTAATAGCTCAGAAATTGAGATTGGTATTGATCATAAAGAATATTCTCATAGCACAAAATTATCTAAAGAAAATATAGCATCTTTATCTGCTGATTTTAGTTAATTTAGTCCCCAAATATTATCTGTTTTAATCCAACCTCCAAATTCTTCTGATGTAATTTTGCACCAATTTTGTTCACACTTTTCTACAATTAGTAATCTTCCTTCTTTTATTTGAGCAACTGGTTTAGCAAAAGATGAAGGTTTCTTAAATAAAACTTTATCTTTTGTGGCTATTACTGAATTACTTTTTTTTAATTGTGAAATATGAATCCATCCGCTGTTATTTTTAAAATCAATAATTCGTCTAAAATTTTCTTTTTTATCGATTTGTTTTAAAGGTAAATTTATTTTCTTGTAAACATACTTGATGTCAGATTCAAAACTTGGTCCATAGCGCACGTTTACCTTATTTTTTTTAAGAGAAACGAATATTTCTCCTGCATTACTGGAGGTAATAAAGAATATTAAAAGAGAGAATATAAAAATATTATTTATTAGATTTTTTATTTTCACTTTTCTTTGTTTTATTTAATTTAACTTTTCTAAAGCTTAAATTTAATAAATCTATAATAAGAATAAATCCATTTAAATTTTGACCAATTTTTAATATTTTTTTTAAAACTTCATTAGCTAGCATTGTTCCAATTGTTCCTGCTACTGGTCCCAATATTCCTTCATATTCACAGTTTAATATTTCATCAGTAATAACTTCCTCTTGATAGAAGTCTCGTAAAGAAGGAGTATGTTTATCTATAAAATCAAAAGTAAAAATATGACCATCAAATTTACTAATTGCTCCAGTTACAAGAAATTTTTTATATTTTAAACTTAAATCATTTATTAAAAATTTACTTTCAAAATTGTCAGTACCATCAATAATGTAGTCATAATTTTTTATTATCTTTTCAAATTTTACTCTATTCATTTTAAAGTTATAAAGATTTATTTTTGTTTTTGGGTTTATTCTATTTAGTTTTTTTTTGGCAATTTTAACTTTTGAATGATTTAAATCTTTTTCATCATATAAACTTTGTCTATGAATATTTGATAGGCTAACGATGTCATGATCAACAATTCCTAGTTTGCCAATGCCAGATCGGGTTAAAAAATCAGCCGCTGGACATCCTAGACCACCCATTCCAATTATTAAAACCTTAGAGTCTAGAATTTTTTTTTGTCCTAATGGACCTATGTTTTTTAAAATTATTTGTCTAGAAAATTTATCTATTTCTTTTTTGTTTAAATTTTTGCTCATTTTCCAGTAGAGCCAAAACCACCCTCTCCTCTAATTGTTTCTGGTAGATCGTCAGTTTCCTCAAGATCCATTTTAATTACAGGAGTTAAAATCATTTGTGCTATTCTATCTTTATTATTTATTAAAAAATCATTTTTTCCGTGATTAAAAAGGATTACTTTTATTTCTCCTCTGTAATCACTATCAATAGTTCCAGGTGTATTTAAAACACTAATGTTGCTTTTTGCAGCTAAACCAGATCTTGGTCTTATTTGGATTTCGAATTCACTTGAAAATGCAACAGCAAGCCCTGTTGGTACTAAGCATGATGAGTTTGGTTTAAGATTAATAGGTTCTTTTATTAATGCCATCAAATCCATTCCTGATGCACCTTCTGTTTTGTAAGCAGGTAATTCAACTGCAGGGTCTAACTTTTTGATAAGAACTTTTGCCATTAATTTAATTGATCAATTATTCTATCAACTATTTCATCAGAAATTCCAGATTTTTTTTTGTACGAAAGTTTTTCTTTTTTAACGTCTTTGTTTTTATAATGAATTGTTACTTCATTATAATCAGAATTAAATCCTATATCTTTATTTGATACATCATTAGAAATTATCCAGTCACAACTTTTCTTGTTTAATTTTTCCTCTGCATTTTTATCGATCTGATTAGTTTCTGCTGCAAATCCTATTACAAGTTCAGGTCTCATGGAGTTATGGTTAGACACATAATGAAGTATGTCTACATTCTTTTCTAAATTTAAGTTTAAGTTCTCTTGTTTTTTAATTTTATTTTCATACTTTTTATTAATTTTAAAATCAGCTACTGCAGCAGAAAAAATTGCTACATCAACAGGTAAATTTTCTTGAGTAGCAACTAACATTTCATCTGCTGTTTCAACTTTAATAAGATTAATATCTTTAGTTACTTCAAGATTAGTTGGACCTGATATTAATGTTGTATCAAAACCTTTTTTGGATAACGATTTTGCTAATTCATATCCTTGTTTGCCACTTGATTTATTTGTAATAAAACGAACTGGATCTATGTACTCATTAGTTGGACCAGCTGTAACTAATGCTTTAAATTTTTTGTTATTTTTTTGAGTTAAGAAATATTTATCAATTTCTTCAGCAATTACTGATGGGTCTGACATTTTACCCTCTCCATATTCACCACATGCCATATCACCAACCTCTGGACCTATTAGTTTATATCCAAACCCTTTTAATTTTTTTATATTTGTTTTAGTAGTTGGATGCTCCCACATTCTTACGTTCATCGCTGGTGCTAAAATAATGTCTTTATCAGAAGCCAAAACAACAGTGGATGCTAAATCATCAGTTGTTCCTTGAGCTAGTTTTGAAATTGTATTTGCCGTTGCAGGTGCAATTACAATTATATCTGCCCATCTTGAAAGTGAAATATGATCCATTTCAGCCTCGTTTTCTACACTAAATAAATCACTATAAACTTTACCTTGAGAAAGTGATGTTATTGAAAGAGGAGTTACAAACTCTTTTGCACTTGTTGTAAGAATTGTCTTTATATCTGCACCATTCTTTTTAAAAAGCCTAATTGTTTCAAGACTTTTATAAGCAGATATTCCTCCACAGATAATAAATAGTATTTTTTTATTTAACAAATTTTTCATCTGCAGGATTAAAATACTATAAGGCCAAAAATTACAAGAAGTAATAAACCAATAATAGATTGATTTCTAAAAGCTATCATTTCTGATTTCTTATCATTCAGGGCGGTGTAAGAATTTGAATTTTGTGGAATTTGACCACTAGCTAAAAACGTTAATGCTTGATTTGCTTTATCCATAATCTCAGGAAATTCTGGCAAACGTTTAATAACTTCAGATGTATTTTTTAAAGTTTCATTTAAATTATTAATTGGATCTTTTGTTTCTTTAAGCCAATTTTCTAGAACAGGCTTTGAAGTTGTCCAAATATTTGTGTTTGGATTTAACTTTCTTGCTACACCTTCAACAACAACCATAGTTTTTTGCAACATTAATAATTGAGGTTGAGTTTGCATATTAAACTTTTCTGTTACATCAAACAATTGTTTGAGTAATTTACCTCCTGAAATATCTTTTACTTCTTGACCAAATATAGGCTCACCAATTGATCTCAAAGCTTGAGCTAGATCATCGATTGGTACTTCTTTCGGAACTAATCCGGCCACTAAGTGAACTTCAGCTACTTTACGATAATCTCTTTGAATAAATCCAAATAAAATTTCTGCTAAAAACCTTTTACTAAGTTTGTCTAACCTGCCCATAATCCCAAAATCTATTGGTACAATTTGGCCACTATTATCAACAAAAATATTTCCCTGATGCATATCTGCATGAAAAAAACCATCTCTTACAGCATGTCTTAAAAAATGTTGGATAATATCTTCAGCTATTTTATTAGTATCTAAATTTCTTTTCTTTAGCTCCTCAGCTTCTCTTATTGAAATTCCATCTATCCAATCCAGAGTCATTACATTTTCACTAGTAAAATTCCAATAAATTTCAGGAACTTTAAATCCAGCATCATTTTTAGTGTTTTCAGCATATTCATTAGCCGCAGCAGCTTCGAATCTTAAATCCATTTCAAGATTAGTTATTTCTTTAAGTAAAAAAACAACTTCAACAAGTTTTAATCTTTTTGTTTTTTTTACAAATGACTCAATAATAAATGCAAATAACATCATTGCATCTATTTCTTCATTGAATATTTTTTTTATATTTGGTCTTAAAATTTTTATTGCAACATCTTTAATAGTGCCATTGTCATTTATTTTTGCTTTATGAACTTGTGCAATTGATGCAGCAGCAACTGGTTCACTTAAATCAATTATTGAGTTAAATGCATCAATTCCAAGATCTTCTTTAATAATTTCTTTTGCTTCATGAATTGAAAAAGGGGGTAATCGATCTTGAAGTTTTTCTAGCTTTAAAGATAATTCTTCTCCGATTATATCTGGTCTAGTAGCAAGAAATTGACCAAGTTTGATGAAAGTTGTACCCATAGATTCTAATGACCTAGATAGTCTTTCACCATCATCCTCAATTAAATTATTTTGTTCCTTTTTTTCAAATGAAATAGATAAAATTTGGAATAATATTGTTACAGCTAGAGGAGGTTTTTTAAATTTTGATGCAATTTTTAAAATATCTGATTTTGCAATTTTTCTTCCTAATTTAAATAAAGTAATAAGCTTTTTAATCATTAAATTTTCCAACCACTATGAATTGAAATAATACCACCAGAAAGATTTCTAAAAGAACATTTATGAAAATTATTTTTTTCCATCAAGTCTATTAATTCATCTTGATTAATAAATTGTTCAATACTTTTGATTAAATATTCGTAAGGTTCTTTTTCTCCAACTACAAACTGACCAATAATAGGAATGAGTTTTGAATAATTTTTATATACAAAATCAAGATTTGAATTTTGAATCTTAGAAAATTCCAGACATAGATAGCGTCCACCAGGTTTTAAAACTCTATAAGCTTCTGAAAGTGCTTTATTCAAATTTTTTGTATTTCTTAGCCCAAAGCTAATAGTGTAATAATCAAATGAATTGTCTGTTATTGGTAATTTTTCTGCTGAGGAAACAACCCATTTTACATTTTTGTAATTAGATAATTTTTGCTTTCCTTGACTAATCATTCCTTTATTAGGATCTACACAAGTAATTTCAGCCTCTTTACTCGTAGTATCTAAAAATAATTTACCAATATCCCCTGTCCCACACGCAACATCTATTAATTTTCTATTAACTCTCGGATTCATCATATTGATTAAACTTTTTTTCCAATATCTATGTACACCCATAGACATAAAGTCATTCATCAAGTCATATTTGTTGTAGACCTGATTAAACACATTTTCTACAAGGCCTTTTTTATTTTGAAGATTTTGTTGCATAAAAAAATATATATTGAATATAGTATCAAATGCCAGAATTACCAGAAGTAGAAATTGTTAGACAATCCCTTCATAAAAAGATCAACAAAAAAAGCATAAAAAAAGTAATAATCAGAAACAGGAATTTAAGGTTTAAAATACAAAGTGATTTTGAAAGTTTTCTTAAAAATAAAAAAATAATTGAAGTTGGTAGATTTTCTAAATATTTGATTATCCATTTTCAAAATGAAGATTATTGTTTAATCCATTTAGGAATGTCAGGAACAATTCATATTCTTGATAAGAAAAAGCCTCTAAAATTTACGAATACTAGTTTTTATCATTCACCTTTTTTACCTAAAAAACACAATCATGCAGAGTTTGTATTTGATAGCTTGAAAGTAATTTATAATGATCCAAGACGTTTTGGATTTTTTGAAATAATTAAAAATTATCAAGATCTACAGAAAAAATTTAAATCAATGGGACCTGAACCATTTAGTGATAAATTTAACTTAAATTATGTAATTAATTATTTTAAGAAAAAAAATAAGGATATAAAAAGTTTCTTACTTGATCAGAGATTTGTTTCTGGAATAGGTAATATTTATGCAAGTGAAATTCTTTTCGCTAGTAAAATAAATCCATTTAAAAAGGCAAAAAGACTTAACAAAAATGAATGTTTAAATATTATTTTAAACTCTAAGAAAATACTTCAACAGGCAATTAAAAAGGGAGGTTCAAGTATAAGAGATTTTAAAGATATTTCAGGTAACAAAGGTAACTTTCAAAAAGAGTTTAAAGTTTATCAGCAAGACGGTACTCGTTGTAAGCGTAAGCATTGCAAGGGTATTATAAAAAAAAAAATAACATCAAATAGATCAACTTTTTTTTGTATTTCTTGTCAAAAATAGTTAAATATTTAGTTGACCACTTTAAATTCTCAAGCTATACCCCTGCGCAGATGGCAAACACAAAATCAGCAATTAAGAGAATTAGAAGAATTTCTAAACAAACAGCGGTAAATAAAGCTAGAAAGAGCAGGTTTAGAAACGCTCTTAAGAAAATGAACCTTCTAATTGATGGTAAAAAGAAAGATGAAGCTCTTAAATTTCTACCAAAGTTAAACTCTGAGTTGATGAAAATTGCAAAAACAGGAATAATAAAAAAACAAAATGCTTCTAGAAATGTTTCTAGAATAACAAAAAGAATTGCTGCAATCTAAACGTTAGTTTAAATTTTCAAACAACTTCTGATATCCACATTATATATTTAAGTTTTGTATTAAGTTACTATATTTAGATTTAGTAAATATTTGGGTTATCTTCATTCAATCTATATTTGATTTAATTTTAATTCAATCAATTAATTGATTCAATCTATATTCGATTCAATTCATAATTTTAAATTTAAGTTTAATTTAGAATTTATCTTTTAAAATATAAATCACAATCATAGATTTTATTTTTTTTTTAATTTCTTTATTAACTTGTTGCAAATTTTTTTAAATAGTTCTAACTGAGATTCCCCCTTAAGTTATGAATAAATTAACAAATACACAAAATATTAATAATTTTTCTACTGAAAGCTTTGAATGGAAGAAAGTACAGAATGAAATGAAAAACAAACTAGGCTTAGAAGTTTATGAGAGCTGGTTAAAAAAGATTTCTTTTGTAGAGGAATTCAATAATTACTTATTATTATCAGTTCCAACAAGATTTATTAGAGATTGGATTACATCAAGGTATTTAGACCAAATATTACAGATAATTAAGGTATATAAAAAAGACATTATCAGAATTGAGTTCAAAATAGTTGAAAAAGCTCAAGATACCACTTTCAAGGAAAATAATATTAATGAGAACAATACTAATGAAAAAGTTTCATTTATAAAAGACTCTTACCTTCAATATAATAGAATTGATCCAAATAAAAGATTTGATAATTTTATTACAGGTTCAAGTAACAAATTAGCTTACGAAGCTTCTTTAAAAGTTTCTGAAAATATATCTCACTATAATCCACTTTATATTTATGGTGGTGTTGGAATGGGAAAAACTCACTTATTAAATTCAATAGGCTTAGAGCTTAAAAAAAATAATAAAGTAATGTTTATTTCTGCAGAACGTTTCATGTATCAGTTTGTGAAATCAATTAAATCAAACGACATGGTTAAGTTTAAAGAATATTTTAGAAATACAGATATTTTATTAATCGATGATATCCAGTTTATAAGCGGAAAAGAGGCTATGCAGGAGGAGTTTTTTCATACATTTAATGCATTACTTGATAAGGGATCTCAAATAATTGTATCAGCTGATCGAGCACCAAACAAATTATCAAGGATTCAAGAAAGAATTAAATCAAGATTTTCTGGTGGATTAGTTGTTGATATTCAAAAGCCAGACCTTGAGCTAAGAAAAAAAATAGTTCAAAAAAAAACTGAAGAATTGAATGCTTTGTATTCCGAACAATTAAAAGTTTCTAGAGAAATTCAAGATTTTATAAGTAATCAAATAACTGGAAGTGTAAGAGAATTAGTTGGTGCAATAAACAGAGTTGTTTCATTTTCGAGAATCTACCACAAAGTCCCAAATCTTGCTGAAACCAAAGTAGTTTTAAAGGATTTATTAAATTTAGCAGAAAATAAAGTTACAATAGATCTAATTCAGACAATTGTTTGTAAGTTTTTCAAAATCAGTAAAAATGAAATGCTATCATCTAGAAGATCAAGATATTTAGTAAGACCTAGGCAAACAGCAATTTATTTAACTAAAATTTTGACTTCTAAATCATTACCTGAAATTGGAAGAGAATTTTCTAATCGAGACCACACAACAATAATTCATTCAGTAAAAACTATTGAAAAGATAAAAGAAAAAGATCCTGAGATGGTTGACAATATAAATAAATTAAAAAACCAGATTTTATATAATAATAAAGAAAATGAAATTTAACGTTAATCAACAGGATCTTCAGCAAGCATTAAATTATTGTCAAGGCGTTATTGAAAAAAGAAGCACATTACCAATACTTTCGAATATTTTGTTAGATGTAAGTAATTCAAAACTTACTATCACTGCGACTGATCTAGATTTAATATTTATACACCAATTAAATAATGTAGAAATTCTAGAGGAGGGCAAAACAACCACAACTTCCTCAATCATGTATGATATTATAAGAAAGTTTAACTCAGGAAAAAAAATAAATCTTTCCCTAACAGATATAAGTAAATTACAAGTAGAGTCTGAAAAATCTATTTTTAATTTGAATTGTATAAGTGCAACAGAGTTTCCACTGACAGATGAAAATTTTAATCAAAATGAATTTATAATTAAATCAAAACAATTATTGAAATTATTAAATAAGTGTAAATTTTCAGTTTCTAATGACGAAACAAGGCATTACCTAAGTGGAATTTATCTTCATCAAACAGAAGTTGAAGATAAAAATTATTTAACAGCAGTTGCAACTGATAGTCATAGAATGTCTATTTCAAAAATTAGATTAGAGGAAAAAATTGATTTTGATCCAATAATTCTACCTAAAAAAACAATTTTTCAACTTTGCTCTTTATTAGATAGCTATGATGGAGATGTAAAAGTTTCAAATGTGAAATCAAAAATAAAATTCGAATTAAATAATAGTATTTTAATTTCGAAACTTATTGATGGAAAATTTCCTAATTATATTCAAGTGATACCTAAAAATAATCAAAAAAAATTAGAAATAGACTTAAAATTATTTTTAAATTCAGTTGATAGAGTTGCATCTGTTTCATTAGATAAAAAAGATGGTGTGAAATTCAATTTATCTAAAGACACTTTAGATCTGTCAGTAAATAATACTAACAGTGGTGATGGTAAAGAAACTTTAACTGTTAAGTTTGATCATGATTTAGAGATAAGTTTTAACTCTAGATATTTGATGGATGTTGCTTCACAACTAGATGGAGATAGAGTCGAAATTTTCTTTAATGATACTGGTTCACCAGCACTGATAAAAGATCCGGGTGATTTTGATAGTATTTTTGTTGTGATGCCTATGAAGGGTTAATTAATTAAATCTAACTCTGAATAAATATTTTTTTCAAGGATTTGAATAAAATTTTCCTTTGTTAACCCAGAAGGAATTGCTTTTAGAATAGAGATTGTAATCGTTTTATCAGATTTCTTTTTACCTTTTTTAGGCCACACATATCCAGAGTTAATTGCAACTGGCTGACAAGCAACATTCAGTTGTTCATAAATTCTCGAAGCACCTTTTTTAAATGGTGGTCTTTCATCTGGAAGAACTCTAGTTCCTTGAGGAAAAATAATTAATGGTCTATTAGAAGTAGCCATTATTTTTGAAATATCATCAAAAAAACCCAAGTTATCTTTTGTAACTTTGTTTCTTTTTATTGAAATTGATCCTATTTTTTTTAAGTACCAACCAAATATTGGAATTAACAATAATTCTTTTTTTAGAATAAATACAGGTGAGTTAAAGATAGTTTGTAAATAAAAAGTTTCAAACATTGATTGATGAGATGCTGCTATAAAAAATTTTTCATTATTAATAATATTTTCCTTTCCTTTGATTGAAATTTTTACAGAAAGAACAAATCTTAAACAAAAACTAGCCCAATGGCCCATTAATTTACCCCCTACCAAAACAACTTTTTTTGGCAAAAAATATGATGGTAAAAAAATTATCGAAATAAAAATGATTCCAGTGAAAAATAATATTGAAAATAAAAAGTTTCTTATCATTTTTGTCAAAAGCTAAATTATATCTTTATGCTTTTGTCTTTTTCTTATTACTTTAATTTTTGATCCCTTTATTAATAATTCCACCGGTTTAGGTCTTAAATTATAATTTGAGCTAAGCGACATTCCATAAGCTCCCACATCACATATTGCTATTAAATCTTTTTCTTTCATCACTTGAAACTTATTTAATGTAATAAATTTATCTGTACTTTCACAAATAGGACCTACAAATTCATATGGTTTTTTAGATGTTTTGTTAGATTTTGTAACAGGTAAGGTTTTATGAAACGCACCATATAAAGCAGGTCTCATTAAATCGTTCATTGCAGCATCTAAAATGATAAATTTTTTACTTCCGCTATCTTTTATATAGATTATTTTTGATACTAATGTACTGGTATTACCAATAATTGATCTGCCTGGCTCAAATATAATTTTAACTTTATGTCTTCTTAAAAATTTAAGAATAGCCGTGTTATATTTTTTATAATTAAGTTTTTTATTTTTATCAGTATAAGTAATGCCCATACCTCCACCTAAATCTATAAATTCAAATTTATGATTTGTTTTATTGAGAATTTGACTAACTGCTTTAAGCATTTTTTCATAAGGTCTATGGTCTAAAATTTGACTACCTATATGAACGCTTAGACATTTTAAATCAATATTTTTTGAATTTTTACAATAATTTATAATTTCATAGAATGTATTTTTATTTACACCAAATTTATTTTCTTTTTTCCCAGTGGATATTTGGCTTAATGTTTTTGCATCCGTGTTGGGATTTAGTCTTACACCAATTTTTATTCTTTTATTTTTTGATTTTGCTATTCGATTTATTTCTTTTATTTCACTTAAAGACTCAGCGTTAATAAGCAAAATTTTTTTATCAATAGCAAAGCTGATTTCACTTGTTGTTTTACCAACACCAGAAAATACTATTTTGCTTGGATTAATTCCTGCCTTTAGTGCCATCATTAGTTCTCCTACTGAAACAACATCAGCACCTAATCCAAATTTTTTAATTTCTCTAATTATATTAACATTTGTATTGGATTTAACCGCAAAGCAGATAAGTGGTGAAAAAGATCTAAAGCTTTTTTTAAAATTATTAATATTTTCTTTTAATTTAGAATAGGAGTAAGAATAAAATGGAGTTCCAAATTTATTTGCAATTTTTTGGAGATTAATTTTTTCTATTGTTAGTATTTTATTTATGTATTTCATTAAGCTAAGTTAACTGAAACTTTTTTTATTTCTGCTTTTTTGTCTGGATCTACGTATTTAGGATCACCTTTTTTTCCACAAGAAATAATGGCACAAAATAACAATATAATTATGGTAAATTTTTTAATCATTTTTCTCTTTTATATTTCATTATCATTTTTTTAATATTATCAAAAGAAGTTCCACCATAAGATTTTTTCGAATTAATTGAATTTTTTAAATTAAATACTTTTAATACATCATCTTTAAGTTTAGGTTCGATTTTTCTTAATTCTTCTAAAGTCAGTTCATTTAATTTCTTTTTTCTCTTTTCAGCCAAATTAACTACAGCAGCAGTTTTTTGATATGCTTTTCTAAAAGACATTGAATGATTTTTTACAAGATAGTCAGCTAAATCAGTGGCTGTAATATATCCAGAATTAGCGAGCTCTAACATTTTACTCTTATTTGGATTACAATTTTTTAATATTTCATCGCAAATTTTTAAACAATTATTTAAATTGTCGTTAGATTTGAAAACAATCTCCTTATCGTCTTGCAGATCTTTAAAATAAGAGAGTGGTAAGCCTTTTAAAATTGTAAGCATCGAAAATAAATTTCCATAAGCGCTTCCTGATTTACCACGCAAGTACTCTAAAAGATCAGGATTCTTCTTTTGTGGCATTATAGAAGATCCGGTAACAACTTTATCAGATAAATTGATCAAGTTAAAAGCATCTGAATTCCAAATAATCAACTCTTCAGCAATTCTAGAAATATGCATAGCACACACAGATGAAGCGTATAAAAAATCTAAAACAAAATCTCTATCTGAAACTGTATCAATAGAATTATTTGTAGGTATTTTAAAACCAAGTTTTTTGGTTGTATAATTTCTATCAATATTAAATGATGTTCCTGCTAAAGCTGCAACACCTAAAGGATTTTCATTTAAACTGTCTAAATTATTAGAAAATCTCTTTTTGTCTCTATTAAACATTTCGATATAAGACATTAAATAATGTGCAAAAGAGATAGCTTGAGCATTTTTAAGATGTGTAAATCCAGGCATAATAGTCTCAACATTTTTTTCAGCTAACTTAATTGTACTCTTAATAACTTTATTAATATTATTATTTATTTCGTTGGTTGAATTTTTCATCCAAATTTTAAAATCAGTAATTACTTGATCATTTCTTGATCTTGCAGTGTGAACGTAGCCAGCTTCTTCACCTATAATTTGAAAAAGTTTCTTTTCGATATTCATATGAATATCTTCATATTTCTTATTAAACTCAAATTTATTGTTTGTTATTTCCTTCTCAATTTTTGTTAGTCCATAAATAATTTTATTTTTTATTTTGAATGAAATTATTTTTTGTTTAAAAAGCATCTCAACATGAGCAATTGATCCTTGAATATCTTCTTTATAAAGTCTTTTATCAATATCTATTGAATTACCGACTTTTTGAAACAAACTTGATGCATTTTTTTTTATCCGTGTGTTCCAGATTGCTTGGTTGTTTTTATTTTTTGCCATGATATTTAATTATACCTATTTAACATGAGATTTTTAATAATATTTATTTTTTTGATAACAAATGTTGTAGCTGAAGAACTACCTGGTATTAAAAATATTGTAATCCATAAAATACCAAAAACACATAATAATGTTATTTTTTTAGACAAAAATGATAAAAAAATTAATATCAACGAATATACTGGGAACTTATTGATATTAAATTTTTGGGCGACTTGGTGTGAACCTTGTAAAGAAGAAATGTCATCTTTAGATAAACTCCAAGCCAACCCAGAATTGGATAATATAAAAATTTTCGCAATTAATATTGGTAAAGAAACTTTAGATAAAGTTAATAAATTTTTTATAGATCTTAACATTAAAAATTTTGAACCTTATTTTGATCCACCTACAACATTAGCAAAAATGTTTTCTTTAAGAGGTGTCCCTACAACAATTCTAATTAATAAAAAGGGCCAAGAATTTGCTAGAGTAATAGGTTCAATTGATTTTGAAGATAAAAATTTTATTAATTGGATAAAAAAATATAACTAATTTTTAAAAAAATAAGCAAAGCCAACTAAAGCAATAATAGCAATAAACTGCAAAATAACTCTTAACTGCATTAATTTATTTGAATATTTTTTACTCGTCTCTCCTCCCTTAAAAAGCGTCCCAATACCTAAAATTAAAACTATCCCTACAGCTATCAAAAGGGCTATTGATAAAACTTTTACTAATATTCCTGAAATCATTTTTTTATTTTAGATTGTGTTTTGACATAAAAAACATAATTTATCTACTATGACATTTTGCCTAGATTCCATAATTATTAAACCAGAAAATGGTGTTGAAATTAAAAATGCAATTATTTTGCTTCATGGTTATGGAGGTGATGGAAAGGATATTAGCATGTTATCTTTAAACTGGAAGAGACATATGCCTAATACAGTCTTTATTTGTCCAAATGGTCACGAGCCATGTGCTATAAATCCCTCCGGTTATCAATGGTTTGATTTAACAAAAGAGAATTCTGATTACATATTAGAGCAATCAATTAAAGCTGAAGAAGTCTTAAAAAAATTTATTAATGAAATAAAAAAAGAGTTCAAGTTATCAAATAATCAAATATGTTTATCAGGATTCAGTCAAGGATGCATGATGTCTATAAATGTTGGCCTTACATTTGGAGAAAATTTTTTATGTATAGTCGGTTTTTCTGGAAAGATAATAAATCAAAATGATTTGAAAAATAGAATCAAAAATCAAACTGAAACATTACTTATACATGGTGAATCTGATCAAATTGTCCCATCTACCCATTTACTGGAAGCCAAAGATTTTTTAATTAGAAATAATGTTAAAGTTGATACACTATTAATAAAAAATTGTGATCATCATATTCCTATTGAAGCATCAAGTACAGCTTTAAATTTTATTTTAAAAAAAATTTAACATCTCTAATTATTGATAAAATTGTTCAACTAAGTTAAAATTAAATTAATGAATAACTTTATTGAACAAAATGTTTCATTAGAAAAGTGCCCTGCATTAGTCCTCAATGCAGATTATAGGCCTCTGAGTTACTACCCTTTATCTTTGTGGTCATGGCAGGATACAGTAAAATCTGTTTTTCTGGATCGAGTTATTATTGTTAGTAATTATGATAGAACTATAAGAAGTCCATCATTTAATATGAAATTACCAAGTGTTATAGCATTAAAGGATTATATTGTTCCTCAAAGCAAACCAAGTTTTACTAGATTTAATGTGTTTTTAAGAGATAAATTTTCATGTCAATATTGCGGAAGCAATGAAGAGTTAACTTTTGATCATTTATTACCTAGATCAAAAGGGGGTGAAACTAATTGGGATAATGTTGTAACAGCTTGTTCTGCATGCAATGTAAAAAAGGGTGGAAAACTATTAAAACATTCAGGTATGAAATTACATCAGCACCCTTATCGACCATCTACAGAGGATCTACATAAAAATGGCAAACATTTCCCTCCAAATTTTTTACACAAAAGCTGGATGGATTACCTATATTGGGATGTAGAACTAGAGTCTTAAATTTTCTCAGAAATATTTATTGCAATTTTTGATCCAGTTTTAATAATTTTATCCAATATAGAGTAAGGACCTTCTTTTGTTGCACCCTTTTCATAAGCAATATCTTTATGACTTAATTCATCTTCTCTAAATTTAATTATTTTTTTTTTTAGTTTTGATTCACTATTATCAAGTTGTTTTATTTGGTTTAAATAATGTTCATCTATCACTTCTTCAACAGAAGCAGTGCAAAGCATAGCCGCTTTCTTACCAAGTATAGTTGAACCAAAACCTAATCCTACACCTAATAAATCCCATAAAGGTAAAAATTTTGTCGGTTTTATATTTCTTTTTTTAATTTCTTCTTCAAAAAAATCAGAATGCTCTTTTTCATGAACTTTCATTTCTTCAATTGTTTTTTTTAAAGCTTCATCTTTAACTAATGTATTTAGAGCGAGCAACTGTCCTTCATAAATTTTAACAGCACCACGCTCCCCGGCATGATCAACTCTAATAAATTCTTCTATTTTCTTTTTATTTATTTTTGTCATAACTTAAATAAACTCTTGTCATAAAATATACTATTAATATTGATATTATAGTATTGTAACTTGTAAGCGATAATCCTAAAATTTTAAATGTAACATCTTTGCAGCTAACATTTTTTTCTTGTAACTGTCTTAAGATCTCTTCTTTTGATAGTAAATTGGAGCCATTTTTTAAATCGCAAACCAATGATTCTTCAATAAAACCTTGCTCAATACCTAAATGATATAAAGATAAAATAGTAGCTGCTAAAAAAATTAAAATAAGAGAAAGAATGAAATATTTTTCAAGATTAATAAATTTATAATTTAATATAATTATTATTAATGATAACAAGTATGGAATTCTTTCCAGTACACATAAGTTACAAGGTTGATGGCCTAAAACATATTCAATGAAAAATGCTGAAGATAAAGCAATAATGCTAATTAAAAAAATTAACTTTAATGTAATTGTTTTGTTAATCTCAACCATTAAATTTAAAAAATAAATAAATAATAATAAATATTATAACTATAACAATTCCAATTATGGTGAACCATTTTGATCCATGTTTTTCCATGTACTCTGTAAATAATTCCCCAAATCTATAAGATAAATAGGCAACTATAAAAAACCGCAGGCTTCTTGAAATTAAACTAACAATTATAAAAATAGGAAGATTAAAAGCAATTAAACCACTTGAAATCGTAAAGGCTTTATAGGGTAATGGAGTAAAGCCAGCTAAAAAAAGAATACTCAGCCATGCCAGGAATCCACTACCTTGAGACATGCTTAATTTTAAATTTTCAACTTTATCTTGATAACCATAAAATTCTATTAAATACATTGCTAAATCAAAAAATAAATAACCTATTAAATATCCAAAGATTCCCCCAAGAACTGAAAATATTGATGCTATTAAAAATATTTTCAGATATTCCTTTTTTTTAGCAATAACCATTGGGATTATCATTGCATCTGGAGGTATAGGAAAAAAAGAACTTTCTATAAAAGATACAAGCCCTAAATAAAAATTTGAACTTTTATGTGCGGCTAATTCTAAACATTTTTTGTAAAGTGTTTGAAACATTTTTTGGTTTTAATATAAATTTAGTTCTTATACTATTTAAATATAATTTAATTAAATACTTAGGGCGAATGGCGGAACTGGTAGACGCGCACGACTCAAAATCGTGTTTCGCAAGAAGTGAGAGTTCGATTCTCTCTTCGCCCACCAAGAAACTATGAATTTAAATAATTTAAATAATTTGATCGAATTATTTGCTAATCAAGCTAATAGACAGAATAAAAAAGATATTTTTTTAGAATGGTTAAATCCAAGTAATAAAAAATCATATACATGGGAAGAAACTGAAAAGAATATTTTAAAATTATCAAAAGTTATTAAA
>CACJBQ010000011.1 GCA_902591695.1 uncultured Pelagibacteraceae bacterium
TACTAAATAAAAATTTCGAAAAAGGGAATTTCATAATTAAAGATAGTAATGTTTTTTTTAGGCATATTGATAATGAGGTTTTGTTTATAAGCAAAATTTTTAAGATGAAATATTATTATGAACCTAAAGAGTTAAAAAATTTTTTATATTCAGAAAATGAAATATTTAATATGCCTTTTTCTATAGTATCTTTTTTTGGCGAAGATAAAAATAAAATTTTTTCTCAAATAAATTTCAAATCAATCAAACTTAAAATTAACAACCAATTAAGTTTTGAAAATGAAACAAGAATAGGTAAATCACAGTTTACAATAAAGAAATTAAAAAGAATTGGAGAATATCGAATTGAAAGAAATTTTTTTAGTTTTGAAATTTATGACAAGATAGATCAACCAAATGTTACTTATAAAGGAAAATTTAATTTCAAACCTTTTTTTGCAAGTATAGAAGGTAATCTAGATGAAATTAATTTTAATCATTTATTTGGTTCTAATGCCGTAATCGTACAACTTTTGAAAACAGAAATATTTAATAATAAAAATATTGATTTTAAATTAAATTTAAATGCAGCTAATGTTCATAATAATTCTAATTTTAAAAATATTAATTTAAACTCAAAAATCCAAGAAGGTTTAATCGATACAGATAACACAAAATTTGAATGGAAAGATATTGCAGATTTTAAATTATCAGAAAGTTTAATATTTGTTAGAAATGGAGAATTAGTTTTAGATGGAAAAATAAAAATAAATGTTAACGATTATAAAAAGCTATATAAATTTCTTTTAACTCCAAAAAATTATAGAAATCAAATTAAACAAATTGATTTCAACTTTACATATAATTTTGATAAAAAAATAGCAGAATTAAAAGACATTAAAATTGATAAAAAAATAAATCAGAGTGTTAATAAAATTCTAAATAATATATTTTTAAAAAAAGATGAGTTACAAAATAAAATTTATTTTAAAAATTTATTAAATGAAGCAATTAAAAGTTACGCCGGATAGATCATTTTTTTAGGATTAACTATCTTATTGTAATCTTTTTCATTAATTAATCCTGTTTTTAAAGTCTCATGTTTTAAAGTAGTATTATTTTTAAGTGCTACTTTTGCAATTTTTGCAGCATTGTCGTATCCAATATGTGGAGCTAAAGCAGTGACTAACATCAATGAATTATCTAAATGCTCTTGAATTTTCTTTTTGTTGGCTTTTATTCCTTTCACACAATAAAGAGCAAAATTTTTTGTACTATCCGCAATTAGATCAATTGATTGCAAGATGTTATGGGCAATTAATGGTTTAAATACATTTAGTTCAAAATGCCCATGAGATCCCGCCATTGTTATACCATTATGGTTGCCAATAACTTTTACACAAACCATTGTTACTGCTTCACATTGAGTTGGATTTACTTTTCCTGGCATAATAGATGATCCTGGTTCGTTTTCAGGTAAAATTAGTTCTCCATAACCAGCTCTTGGACCCGAACCTAAAAATCGAATATCGTTAGATATTTTCATTAAAGCTACCGCACAAGTATTTAGAGCACCAGAAAAATTAACAATTGCATCATGTGCGGCAAGTTCTGCAAATTTATTTGGAGCTGGTTTAAATTTGATTTTAGTAAATTTAGCTATTTCTTTTACTATTTTTTTATCAAAGTTTTTCCTAGAATTTATTCCAGTACCAACAGCAGTACCACCTTGAGCAAGAAACAATATTTCTTTTAAAGCATATTCTATTCTTTCAATACTTTTTTTAACTTGAAAATGATAACCTGAAAATTCTTGTCCAAGCGACAACGGTGTTGCATCTTGCAAATGAGTTCTTCCAATTTTAACTATGTTTTTAAATTCATTAGATTTTCTTTTTAGCTCCTTTTCTAAAATTTTTAAGCTTGGCAGCATTTTAGAAATAGTTTCTTTAGCAGCCGAGATGTGCATTGCAGTTGGAAAAACATCATTTGTAGATTGTGATTTATTCACGTGGTCATTTGGATGAACAGGTTTTTTTGTTCCTTTTTTTCCACCTAAGATTTCTATTGCTCTGTTGGCAATAACCTCATTAACATTCATATTTGTCTGTGTACCAGAACCTGTTTGCCAGACTTTTAAAGGAAAGTTTTCATCTAATTTACCTCTAATTATCTCATCTGAAGCTTTGATTATTGCTTTAGAAATTTTACCATCAATTAATTTGTCTTTAGCGTGAACTATAGCGGCCGATCTTTTAATAATAGCTATTGATTTAATGATTGAAATATTAACTAAAATTTTACCAATATTAAAAAATTTATTAGATCTTTGAGTAGATGCACCCCAATATTTATCATTAGGAACGTTTATGCTTCCAATACTGTCAAATTCTTTTCTTAATTTCATTGATTAATTTTTAAGTAACAAATAATTATTAACATACAATAAATTTTTAAAAACATACAGGAGCATTATGTCGAATTTTAGTAAAGTTGGTACTTTCATGAAAACTTTTGGTCAGGAGGTTAAAACTAAACCTTCATTTGGCACTGATAAAATAAATAAATTAAGGTTAGACCTAATTAAAGAGGAATTAGAAGAACTTATAGAAGCTATGAATAATAAGGATTTATTGGAAGTAGCTGATGCCCTTACAGACATATTGTATGTCACTTATGGAGCTGGGCATGCATTTGGAATAGATTTGGATAAATGTTTTGAAGAGGTTCAAAATTCCAATATGAGCAAGTTAGATGAAAACGGTAAACCAATTTATAATGAGTCCGGGAAAGTTATGAAAGGTCCAAACTATTTTAAACCAGACTTATCCAAGTTTGTACATTAGATTTCTAATTTAAAGTCAACTGCAGAAGCACTGTGAGTAATACTACCAACAGAAATTCTATTTACTCCAGTAGACGCAATTGCTTTGACAGTTTTTAAGGTAACATTTCCTGAAGCTTCAGTTTCATAAAATTTTTTAGCAATTTTAACACCATGTTTTAGATTTTTAATACTCATATTATCGAGCAGAACAGTATTAAATTTTAGACCTAATATTGATTTAAGTTGTTTTATTGTATCAACCTCAACCGTAATTTTTTTTCCTTTTTTATTTTTTATTGCCTTTAAGACCAAAGTTTTAAAATCTGAAATAGCAATATGGTTATCTTTAATTAAATATTCATCGCTTAAATTAAATCTATGATTTGTGCCACCTCCTAATTTAACAGCATATTTTTGGATAACTCTTAAATTAGGAATTGTTTTTCTTGTGCAACAAATTTTAGTTTTTTTTCCTGCTAATTTAACAAACTCATTTGTTTTAGTTGCTATTCCAGAAATATGAGACAAAAAATTTAAAGCTACTCTTTCAGCGATTAGAATATTTTTTGCATTACCTTTAATTAAAGCTACTAAATTCCCTTTTTTAACTTTAGAACCATCTTTTTTTTTAATAATAAATTTTATTTTATCATCAATTAATGCAAAAGTTTGTTTAGCAAATAACAATCCTCCAATAATTGCACCTTGATTTACAATTAATTTAGCCGTTATAATTTTATCATCTTTAATTAAACTTGAAGTGATATCTCCTGAAGGATAAAGATCTTCGTTTAATGCTAGCTTAACAGTGCTTTTGATAAATTCTTTGCTTAGTTTTATTTTTGACACTTAATTATCTGCCAATGGCTGCCATTCTCTCTACAGATATTCTGGCTTTCTCAATTGTTTCTTTGTCCATAATTATTTCACCAGTCTCATTTTCTAAACAATCTAATATCTTTGGAAGTGTAATTTTTTTCATGTGAGGGCACATATTACATGGTTTAACAAAATCTACATTTGGATTTTCTATCTGGATATTGTCACTCATTGAGCACTCAGTAACCATCATTACTTTTTTTGGTTGATTATCTTTTACATATTTGATCATTCCAGATGTTGATCCTGCAAAATCACTTGCTTCAATTACATCAGGAGGACATTCTGGGTGTGCAATAATTTTAATTCCTGGATTATTTTTTCTTATATCCTCTATTTCTTTTTTATTAAATTGATCGTGAACAATGCAAATTCCTTTCCAAGAAATAATTTCAACATCAGTTTGAGAAGCTACATATTTTGCCAAATAATCATCTGGCAAAAATATTACTCTTTTAACACCAAGTGATTTAACTATTTTAACTGCATTAGCGGATGTACAACAAACATCTGTTTCCGCTTTAACTTCTGCAGATGTATTAACATAAGATACAACAGGAACACCTGGGTATTTTTCTTTTAATAGCCTAACATCTTTTCCTGTAATAGATGAAGATAAAGAACAACCAGCATCCATATCAGGAAGAATAACTTTTTTATTAGGGCTCATTAATTTTGCGGTTTCTGCCATGAAATGTACTCCAGCCATTAAAATAATATCAGCTGAAGTTTTTGAGGCTTCAATTGCTAAAGCTAAAGAGTCTGCAGAAAAATCTGCTACACCATGATAAATTTCTGGAGTTTGATAGTTGTGAGCAAGGATTACAGCATTTTTTTCTTTTTTTAATTTATTAATTTTATGAATATACGGAGCATGAACTGACCATTCAATTTCAGGCATAACTTTAGAAATTTTTTGATAAATAGGATCTGTTGCTTTACGCACTTCTTGTGTAAATTCCATGGGGATTTTTACCAATTTGAATCATGATTGTCATTCATTTATTATGGGACATATCGCGGTCGTGCTGAAATTGGTAGACAGGCACGGTTGAGGGCCGTGTGGACCTAGTCCATGAGAGTTCGAGTCTCTCCGACCGCACCAAAGTGAATTTTATATAGGAGTTTTTGATGGATAAATTACTTTCAGCAATATTTATGGTTGGGGTTTTGCTCTTAGTTCTACCAAGTTTTTTACAATCAAATTCTCAGTTAAAGCAATTTCTTAAAAATCTAAGTATTTGGATTATTGTAGTTTTTATAATTTTAACGATTGTTTATTTATTTAAATAAGAAAATTAGTTTTTTATCCAATCAGGTTTATTTACATTTATTGTAGCTTCTTTAGTTTTAAAATTTGCTTTTTCATCAAAGTTTTCGTTTAAGTATTTAATTAAAGCAAAAGGGTAGTCGCTATCAATTAAAACCTTACCTATTTCAACTTCATTGTTATAAATACTTTCACCTTTATGTAGTTTTCCATTAATTACATTTATTGGAAACAATCTTTTTGAAAGCTTGTTCTTTAATTTAATTCGCGCTGTATTTTCTTGGCCAACATAACAGCCTTTTTTAAAATCAATTCCATTTAATTCATCAAAATTACATTCAATACCGAACAATTTGTCTTTTAATTTATTTAAATCTTTTGGGACTATTCCAAGTCTATGACTTAATGAATAATATTCTTTAAGATCAGCATCATGGAGATCTAGTTTTTTTAGAGATAAATAAAGTTTTTCTAAATTTATAATTAATCTAGCACCTAAATTCTTATTTCTTGGATCTAAAAAAATTGGATCTTCTCTATATTTAATTGTGCATCCAGGTTGATCTTTTACTTCATCAAAAGTTAAGAATTTTTCATGAGAAAATGCTGCTACAACAAATTCATTACTTAAATTAAGGATTTCAACTTTTGATCTTAGCTTATATAGGGATAATTGTTTGAATAACTCCTCTGCCTGAGGTTTTTCACAATCCAAAAGATATCCTGACTTATGTTTTACAATTATAAATTCATATAAAAATTTACCTTGAGGTGTTAGTAATGAACTGAAACAACTATTTACATCGTTTACTTTGTTTATGTCGTTACTAATTAGATTTTGAAGAAACTCTTTTGCATCTTCTCCGTTAATATAAAGAATTGCTCTGTCATCTAAAATGTAAACGTTTTTGATATTCATAATTGATTAATTATAGAATGTAATATAATAACAATTTCTCAAAATGTTAGATCTTATAATTAAAAACGGACAATGTTACATCGATGGTGAGTTAAAAGATGTTGATGTTGCTATAAAAGATGGAAAAATTCAACAGATTGGACAAATTTCAGAAGAGGCAAAAGAGACAATTAATGCTGAGGGCCATACAGTATTACCTGGTTGCATAGATACTCAAACACATTTTAGAGAGCCAGGATCAACAGATACTGAGGATCTTCATTCAGGTAGTAGAGCGGCAATAGCGGGAGGAATAACTAGTGTATTTGAAATGCCCAATACTAATCCACCAACTTCAAATATGAAAGAATTTCAAAGAAAACTAGATCTAGCTAAAAATAGAATGTATTCCAATTATGCTTTTTATTTTGGGGCAACAGCAGACAATGCAGATGATTTAGCAAGTCTAAAGGGTTTAGAGGGTTGTTGTGGAATTAAACTGTTTGCAGGATCTTCAACTGGAAATTTATTGGTTGCTGAAGAGGATGACATAGACAAGGTTTTTCAAAACGCTTCAAAAGTTGTGGCAGTTCATTCTGAAGATGAGGCAATTCTAAAAGTAAACAAGAAATTAATAAAAGAGGGAGATGTGCATACCCATCCAGTATGGAGAAGTGCAGAATGTGCAATAGCATCTACCAGAAGAATTGTTCGAATTGCAGAAAAGCATAATAAAAAAGCACATGTACTTCATATAACAACAAAAGAAGAAATTGATTTTCTATCACAACATAAAGGAAACATTACATTTGAGATTACTCCCCAGCATTTAACTCTTTATGCTCCAGATTGTTATGACAAGCTTGGAACATACGCTCAAATGAACCCCCCATTAAGAGATAAGTCTCATTACGATAGATTATGGTACGGGGTGAGGAATAACTTTAATGATACGATCGGGTCAGATCATGCTCCTCATTTAAAAGAAAATAAAGATAAGATATATCCAAATACTCCTTCGGGAATGCCAGGTGTTCAAACTTTAATGCCTGTAATGTTAAATCACATAAATGATGGAAAATTATCTCTTAACCAATTAATGAATTTTGTTTGTGAAAATCCAGTAAAGATTTTTGGGATTAAAAATAAAGGATTTATTAAAGAAGGTTATGATGCAGACTTTACAATCGTTGATATGAACAAAATAATCGAAATTAAAAATGAAAATATAGAAAGTAAATGTAAATGGTCACCATTTAATGGATTTAAATTTAAAGGAACACCCACACACACAATAATTGCAGGAAAAATTAAAATGCAGGATGGAAAAATTTTAGGTGATCCCGATGGAACCCCTTTACAGTTTAGCTAAGCTTACCAGTAAAACTATTTACTAAAATTACACCTATCACGATTAAGAATAATCCCAAAATTGCTTGCCAAGCTAAAGTTTGTTTAAAGAAAATATAGCCAAGGATTGCTATTGTGAAAATTCCCAAACCACTCCATGTTGCATATACAATTGCTATTGGAAGTTTATCAACCACAAAAGTTAATAAATAAAAGGCTGTAAGATAAAATATAGATAAAGCAACTGTTGGTATAAGTTTTGTAAAGTTTTGTGATACAGGAAGCAACATTGTTCCAGCAACCTCACAAAAAATTGCTGCAATTAAAAAAATGTAAGTTTTAACCATTATTTAAGATTTTGTGATTAATTAAATCCTCTTTTATTTCTGTTAAAATTGCAGGGTCATCAATTGTAGGTGGTACCTTATATTCAACACCATCTGCAATTTTTCTTATAGTTCCTCTTAAAATTTTCCCTGATCTTGTTTTTGGTAATCTTTTAATAACTATTACAACTTTAAATGCAGCTACTGGGCCTATTTTATCCCTGACCATCTGCACACATTCTTTTGAAATAGTTTCATTATCTTTATCAACTCCGGATTTTAAAACCACTAAACCAATAGGTAGTTGACCTTTTAATTTATCCGCTATTCCAAGCACCGCACATTCAGCAACAGATTGATGTTCTGACAAAACTTCTTCAATCGCACCCGTAGATAATCTATGACCTGCTACATTTATAATGTCGTCTGTTCTCGACATGATCCAAATATACCCATCATCATCAATATGACCTGCATCATATGTTTGGTAGTATCCTTTGTAATTAGACATATAGTTTTCTTTATATCTTTGATCTGCATTCCATAATGTTGGAAATGTACCTGGAGGCAATGGGAGTTTCACTACTATATCTCCCATTTCGTTTGGTTTTGCTAAAGATTGGTCTGGCTTGATGATTTTTACATCATAACCGGGTACAGCTTTACAGGCTGAACCATATTTAGTTTTCATCATTTCAATACCAGTACAGTTTGAGCTTATTGCCCAACTAGTTTCTGTTTGCCACCAATGATCAATGACCGGAACTTTAAGTAAATTCTCAGCCCATTTAATCGTATCTGGGTCAGCTCTTTCTCCTGCCAGAAATAAACTTTCAAAACTACTTAGGTCATATTTTGAAAAAAATTTACCTTCCGGATCCTCTTTTTTGATCGCCCTAAAAGCTGTTGGAGCTGTAAAAAGAGATTTTACTTTATAATTAGAGATGATTTTCCAGAAAGCACCAGCGTCTGGTGTTCCAACAGGTTTTCCTTCAAATAAAACTGTAGTACATCCTTTAAACAATGGAGCGTAAACGATATAAGAGTGACCAACAATCCAACCAATATCACTTGCTGACCACCAAATATCATCTGTATCAATGTTGTAAATATTTTTCATAGTCCACTTTAGAGCAACAATGTGACCACCAATATCTCTCACTATACCTTTTGGAGTTCCTGTTGTACCTGAAGTATATAAAATGTAAGCAAACTCATTTGAGTTCATCTCAACACAGTCAGCATCTTTGGCACCAGACACAACTTCTTCCCAGCTTACCTCATTTGGAGCAATTAATTTAACCTCATGACCAGATCGTTGGAATAAAATCATCTTTTCAATTTTGTGATCAGCTATTTTTATAGCTTCATCAACAAGTGGTTTGTACTCAACAGTTCTTCCAGGCTCAAAACCACATGATGCAGTCACTAATAACTTTGCTTTACTGTCATCTATTCTGCTTGCTAGTTCATTTGACGCAAACCCACCAAAAACTACCGAGTGAATTACCCCAATTCTTGCACAAGCTAGCATTGCAATTACTGCTTCAGGGATCATTGGCATGTAAATAATCACTCTATCACCTTTGTTAGCGCCTTGAGCTTTCAATGCTCCTGCAAATTTAGAGACCTTCGATCTTAATTCCTCATAAGTAAACTGACTTTTGTTACCTGTAATAGGACTATCATAGATTAATGCTGTTTTTTTTCCTCTTCCTTGATCAATATGAATGTCTAAAGCGTTATAACAGGTGTTAGTGACACCATCTTCGAACCATTTATAGAAAGGTGGGTTAGATTTATTTAAAATTTTTGACGGTTTTTTAAACCAAAAGATATCTTCAGAGGCTTCTTGCCAAAATTTTTCAGGATTTTTTAGAGAATTCTCGTAAATATCTTGAAACTTTTTTTGCATAAAATTTGATTCGATTTCCTTGTTTTTTTTGATTTTTAACTTGTAAATTGTATTTAATTTTAAAAATTAAGTAAAATCAATGAGAATTAGTCGCAATTAAGTCTTCATTTATCTAATTTAATTTGCTATCTAACCACCAAATTGGCTTAAGGTAACTTAAGTCTAGTTTATATAAACTAAAATAAAAACTAACGAAGAGGGAGTTTTTTATGAAAAAACTTAAACTGTTTGCTTTAGCAGCTATGGCTCTGATTGGATTTTCAGGTATAGCTATTGCAGCAGACGCAACGATGTTGATGCAAGATGACTTCGTAGGAATTTCATTCTGGGTTATCTCTATGGGAATGTTAGCAGCTACTGCTTTCTTTTTCATGGAAGCAGGCAATGTCGCATCAGGCTGGAGAACATCAGTTATTGTTGCTGGTCTAGTAACTGGTATTGCATTCATACACTACATGTACATGAGAGAAGTATGGGTTGCTACTGGAGACTCACCAACTGTTTACAGATACATTGACTGGTTAATCACTGTGCCATTACAGATGGTAGAATTCTATTTAATTCTAGCAGCTATTGGTAAAGCAAACTCTGGAATGTTCTGGAGATTGTTAATTGGTTCATTAGTAATGCTAATCGGTGGATACTTAGGTGAAGCAGGATACATAAATGCAACACTAGGTTTCATCATCGGAATGGCAGGTTGGGTATACATTCTTTATGAAGTATTCTCAGGTGAAGCTGGTAAAGCTGCACAGAAGAGTGGTAACAAGGCTCTTGTAACTGCATTCGGAGCAATGAGAATGATCGTTACAGTAGGTTGGGCAATTTACCCATTAGGTTACGTATTTGGTTACTTAACTGGTGGTGTAGATGCTGACTCACTAAACGTAGTTTACAACTTAGCTGACTTCATTAACAAAATTGCATTTGGTCTAGTAATCTGGGCTGCTGCAACTAGTTCAAGCGGAAGAAGAGCTAAGTAATTAGCTAAAATTTAAATTAAGGGCAGGTACAATTTTGTACTTGCCCTTTTTTTTTACCTTAACTAAATTGTGTATAGTTACTATATATAATTTTTTATTTATGGATGTAAAATTAGAAAAATGGCATCGATGCCAAGTTGATATAGAAGTTCTCAAAGAACTTTCAAAAAAATCTGATATCAAGGGGCTTCAACATGTTTCAGTCTTTTTTGGATTGTTATTAGTAACAGGAATTTTGGCATATATAACTTGGGGTACATGGTGGTCTGCTTTTTGGTTTTTGGTTTACGGAAACATATATGGTTTTTCAAATCCATTATGGCATGAGACAGGTCACAAAACTGCTTTTCAATCAAAATCTTTAAACGAATTTTTTTACTATATTTCTTCATACCTCTCAAATTTTGAACCAACAAGATGGAGATATACACATTTCGTTCATCATGGAAATACATATTCAACAGAAAATCCATATGATCATGAAATTGAATATGGAAATAATTTAAAAGAAACTCCAAAAAATTTATTAATGAATTTAATTCCTTTTATGGAACTTTTATATTTTAAAAAAAGTATAGCTTATGAAATTATTCAACACGCATTGGGTATAAAAACAAAAGTAATGCAAGACTGTATTCCTGAGAATGCACAACCAAAAGTTATTTTAAATTCTAGAATTTTTGTTGGGATTTGGATTGCAATCATTTTGTGGTCTTTAATTACATTATCATGGTTACCAGTTTTATTTTTTTTATTACCAAAATTTTATGGAAGAACTTTACACAAACTGGTTTCTTTTACTCAACATGCAGGTTTAGCAAGAGATATTAAAGATCATAGATATACAACAAGAGAAATGTATTTAAATCCTATTTTAAGCTTTTTATATTGGAAAATGGAATATCATGTAACTCATCATATGTTTCCAACAGTTCCATCTTATAACTTGGATAAACTTCATCACCATATTAAAGATCAATTGCCGAGAACAAATGATGGTTTAATTGATGCTTACAAAGAAATTTTACCAGCTTTGATGAAACAAAAAGAAGATTCTAGCTACTTTTTTAAAAAGGAAGTCCCTGAACTACAAAATGCATAAATCTGACCAAGTATGTTTTTACTTACTTGTTCAATTTAGATAAGAACTTATATATAAAACATGGCAAAAATTACTTACCACACGCATGATAACAAAACTCATACAGTCGATGTTCAAAAGGGCTTAACTGTAATGGAAGGTGCAATTCAAAATGATATCCCAGGAATTGATGCAGATTGTGGGGGAGGAATGGCGTGCGCTACATGCCACGTTTATGTCAAAGAAGAATGGTTAGATAAGCTTCCAGCAAAAGAAGATGGTGAAGAAGATATGCTTGATATGGCGTTTGAACCAAAAAGTAATAGTCGATTAAGTTGTCAGATTACAGTTTCAGATGAGCTGGATGGATTGGAAGTAAATATTCCTTCAAAGCAAGGCTAGATGAATAAAACAGATGTATTAATTATTGGAGCAGGACCAACAGGTTTATTTTGTGCTCATCAGCTCGGAATTATAGGATTGAGTTGTGAAATAGTGGATAATCTCGATAAAGCAGGAGGCCAATGTATAGAACTTTACCCTGATAAACCTATTTATGACATCCCAGCCGTACCTGAGTGTACTGGAGAAGAGCTAACCAATAATCTTCTAAAACAAATAAAACCTTTCAACGTAAAATTTCATTTAAATGAAAGAGTAGAACAACTTAAAAAAAATGAAAGTCGATGGCATATTAAAACTTCTGGTGGAGTAGAGTTTGATGTTGCAGCTATAGTTATAGCTGGTGGCGTTGGTTCTTTTGAGCCAAGGAAGTTTCCAGTAAAGGAATGTGAAAAATTTGAGGGAAGTTCTTTATTATATTCGATTAAAGATAAATCAATTTTTAAAGATAAAACCATTTCAATTTTTGGAGGAGGAGATTCTGCTTTAGATTGGGCTATTGAATTATCAAATACATCTAAAGTAAATTTAATTCATAGAAGAGATGGTTTTAGTGGTGCAGAAGCAAGCGTTCAAAAAGTAAAAGAACTTAATGATCAAGGCAAGTTAAATTTATTTATAAAATACCAATTGGATTCTGTTAGTGGGGGTAAAAATATTGAAAGTGTAAAAATTAAGCACGATGAGGGAGAAATTAAAGAAATTAAATCTGATTATGTGTTAGGTTTTTTTGGTTTAATTATGCAACTTGGTCCTATTTTAGATTGGGGATTAAATATTGATAAGAAAACTGTTCAGGTAAATACCGAAAACTTCGAAACCAATGTAAATGGAATATTTGCAATTGGAGATATTTGCTCTTATCCAGGAAAATTAAAATTAATTCTTTCTGGGTTTCATGAAGGTGCACTTGCTGCAAGAGGCTGTTTTAAATATGCAAAACCTGATGAAAAATTAAGATTTGAATTCACAACAACTTCCAAAGCTGCACAAGAAAGACTTGGAATTAAAAAATGATAGAGCTTTTTTCTGCTAATACTCCTAATGGATGGAAAATTAGTATTATGCTTGAAGAAATTGGTTATGACTACAAAGTAAACAAAATTGATTTAAGTAAAGATGAACAATTTAAACCAGAGTTTTTAAAAATTAGTCCATTTGGAAAAATTCCTGTCATCATAGATTATGAGAATACTAAAAGCATCTTCGAGTCTGGTGCAATATTAATGTATCTAGGTGATAAAAGTGGAAAATTTTATAATGAAAAAGATAGATTGGTTATTAATCAATGGTTAATGGCTCAAATGGGAACTGTGGGTCCTATGATTGGTCAACATCATCAGTTTCACCATTATAATCCAGGTAAAAGTGAATTTGGAGAAGACAGATATTTTAAAATAACTAAAAGAATTTATGGAGAACTAGATGCTAGATTGAAAGAATCTAAATTTCTTGCAGGTCCTGATTATACAATTGCAGATATTGCCACGTGGCCATGGATGGCAAGGCATGAGTGGCACGATATTGGTTTAAAAAATTATCAAAATTTATCTAGATGGTACTTAGAGATTGCTGAACGTGAGGCTGTAGTTAAAGGCTATGCTTTTATGGACAAGCAAGCTGAAATTCCAAAACTATAAAAATTTTATCCAAACAATCTGTACAGAGTACTAAGAATTCCATAACCTGAAAACTCAATAGCAATAATTACAATTATTATTAAAAGTAATTTTTTATTCATTTTAAAAATAAATATAGCAACAGCACAATCCAAAAGAAAGGATAGTAAAAATAAATATATTTCTTAGCAAATAGGAATGAGATTGAATTTTGCTTAGATGGTTTCTTTTTCATTTTTAGTCATCTGCATGAACTTTTTCTTCTTTTTCATGCTTTTCTTGTGCGGCAATAGTATATTTAGCAACAGGTCTTGCCATTAATCTTTTTAATCCAATTGGCTCTGCTGTATCCAAACAATAACCATAAGTATCTTCTCTGATTCTTCTTAAAGCTTTATCAATTTCTGAAATTAATTTAATTTGTCTATTGATTGCTTTCATTTCTACATTGCTATCAATATAGGAGTTGGCTTGGTCAACAATATCTGCAGAAATATTATTGTCATCCATCCCACCATTGTAAAGAGCATCGTTATTTGCTTTAATTAATTCTTTTTTCCATTCAGTCAGTCTAATTCTGAAATACACTTTGTGTTTTTCACACATATATTTTTCAGTATCTTTTGGGACATAAGTTTTTGAAATTTTTATAAGGCCTTTAGATGCAACCTTAGATGTAGTTGGTTTTGCTTTACTTACAACTTTAGTTTTTGGCTTTGATACTTTTTTTTTAGCTTTAGCAGTCTTTGGCATAGCGTAATTTTAATCGCTCGCAGTATATTCAGCAAATTAGGGGTGTCAAGCAAGCTTAATTGATATAAATATTTATAAATGACCATTAATAACAAAAATATCGATAATGTTTTTTATATTTTTGTTACAGCTCATCTAATTTTTTGGACTTTGATTCCATCATTCACAAATCATAATTTACCATTGGATACTATCGAAGCTTTAGCTTGGGGAAGTAATTTAGATTGGGGTTTTAATAAACATCCACCGATGAGTGCTTTTATTCCAGAAATATTTTTTCAAATTTTTGGAGCTCAAGATTGGGTTTATTATTTATTAAGTCAAATTTTTGTAATTATTTCTTTTTATTATGTTTTTAAATTTTCAAATGAAATATTTAACAATAAATTCTTAGGTTTAATTTCTGCATTATTAATTGAAGCAATTTATTTTTATAACTTCACTACTCCAGAATTTAACGTAAATGTATGTCAATTACCTTTCTGGTCTTTAACAGTTTATTATTCTTGGAAAATATATAGTGGCAAAGAAATAAAGTTTTTAGATTGTTTTCTAGTAGGTATTTTTGCTGCTTTTGGTTTTTTATCAAAATATCTATTTCTTTATCTGCTAGTTTCTATCGATCTACTACTTATTTATTTAATATTTTTAAAAAAAGAGAGAAAATTTGATTTTAGATATCTAATTGCTATTGAAGTTTTTTTAATTGTTTTAGTTCCACATTTAATTTGGTTAAATAACAATGAATTCATTACCATTACATACGGATTAGCCAGAACTGGATTAGAACAATCTAGTTTTATTGATCATATTAAGTTTCCATTAATTTTTTTATTGAAACAAGTAGGAATAATAATTCCATTTTTAATATTATGCAGGTTACTGGTTAAAAAAATTAAATTTAAATTAAATTTTAAGGATAAAAAATTATTATTTTTATTAGCAATTAATATTTTGCCAATATTTTTAGTGTTTTTAACTTCATTGGTTACTGGATCAAAAATTAGAACTATGTGGATGACGCCTTTTTATTTGTTTTTTGGCACACTGTTTGTTTATTTGTTGCAAGCTCAAATTAATTTTAAAAAATTAAAACCATTCATGATTGGGTTTATTTTCTTTTTCTTTTTATCACCTATACTCTACGCTTATGTTTCAATTTCAAAAGATTATAAGAGAACTGATTATCCAGGCAAAGAAATTGCAATAAAAACTCAATATGCTTGGGATCAACAATTTGACTCCAAAATAAATGTAGTTTTTGGAGATGAATGGAATGCTGGAAATTTATCATATCATTTAAAATCAAGACCAGTTTGGGACGGATTTGTTGAGAGAGAAAAACTTGATCAATTGAAAGATTATATGTGTCTTGATAGTGTTTGTGTAGGATCAAGATAGATGAAATACGTAATTTTAATTCCAATTTATAACGATAGAGAGTCTTTAAAAATACTGATTGAGAATATTAATAGTGAAATTAAAGATTTAGATCATGAGACTTCTTTAGTTGTGATAAATGATGCATCTTCTCAACAGATAGTTGATACCTACCCAAATATTGAGAATATAAATTCAATTGAAATAATTAATATGAAAGAAAATAGAGGACATGCAAGATGTATTGCATCAGGCTTAAAATATATATTTGAGAAAAAAGAATTCGATTTTGTCATACCAATGGATGGTGATGGCGAGGATAGACCCGAAGAAATAAAAAATTTTATTGAGCTTACCGAACAATCTGGTGAAAAATCTTTAGTAGGTGAGAGAGTAAAAAGATCTGAGGGTTTAATTTTTAAAACCTGTTATCAATTTCATAAATTCTTAACTTTAGCATTTACGGGACAATCAATTAAATTTGGTAACTTTACTTGTTTATCAAAATCAACTGTAAAGAAACTGTTAGATGAAAAAGCAACATGGAATAGTTTTTCAGGATCTTTAAAAAAAATAGAAAAAGATTTAATTTCTACTCCATCCATAAGAGGCAAAAGATATTTTGGTCCATCTCAGATGAGTTTTTTTAATTTATTAAAGCACTCACTTTCAATCATTAGTGTATTTAGAAAAACAGTTTTAATTAGATCAGCTTTGTTTATTATTATTTATATCCTACTAATCAAAAGCTATGCTTCAGTAATAACTTCATTACCATTAGTTTTGTTACTAATTATGATTTATTCAATCTCTAGTTTAGCCTTAAGAGAAAATATTGAGGAATTTAACAACTCCTTAACAAATATTCACGATATTGATAAAATAAAATAAATTATGAAAAACTTTTTTAGAAAAGTTGCTTTTGGAATTGGACCCAATGAACAAGTCCCGTCAGATCCTTTGAAGTGGGCGCTTGATCAAATAAATGATGTACCAGAATTATCTTGGAAAGGTAAAATATTTTCTGAAAAAGAATTAAGAAAACATTATAGAGATTGGGTTTATAATGATAGAGAAAAATTAAGAAAAAAATATAAAGATAATAAAACACTTTATAAAACTCACAAAGATATTCTAAGACGCAAAACAGGTCAAAAATTTTGGGAGTCTTTAGAAATTTCTATCAGGCACAACGAGAGCATTAATAGCCATCATCCTGTGCTCGCAAAACTTTGGATGTTTTGGGGAAACTTTTTTGCAATTAGTGAAAAAGATTTTTTAGCAAATTATTCAACAGGCCCCTATCATAGAGAAATTATTCGACCTAATTTAAATCAAACGTTTGAAAAAATGGTTTATGAAGTGACTACTTCTTGGGCTATGATACATCATTTAGACAACAGCGAAAGTGCTGGCCCTAAAAGTGTTACTGCTAGTCAGGATTGGAGAAGAAAAAAGAAGAGACCTGCAACAATTAATGAAAATCACGCAAGAGAACTTTTAGAGCTTCATACAGTTTCACCAAAAGCAGGATATACACAAGAAGACGTAATACAACTTGCATACATCATGACTGGTTGGCAGCAAAGATGGAGTAAAAAAAACTTAGAAACAGGTAATGTCTATTTTAATTCTGAATATCATCAACCAGGTAAAAAAAATGTCCTTGGAAAAGAATATAAATCAGGGAGAAAAACATTGGCAGTGGTTATTAAAGATTTAGTTAATCATCCTAATTGTAGAGATTTTGTTGCTGAAAGACTTTGTAGATATTTAATTACAGATGAACCTACAAAAGAAATGAAGCAACCAATCATTGATGCATTTAAAAAATCAGATGGAAATCTTACAGAAATACATAAAGCAGCTATAAAAGTTGCATTTGATTACAATAATAAATATAAAAAATTTCAAACTCCTGAAAATTGGTTTATTCAAGTTGCAAAATTAGGGGATTTACAATGGCCACCGTCTCCGGAAGTAATGGCATCTTATGAATTAGGAACACAACCAACAAGAAAACAAAGATCGCCTGAAAGATTATTAAGAAATATCGGACATCATCCTTATAGAGCTAAACAACCAAATGGTTGGTCTGATCATTCTGACGATTGGATTTCACCTGAGCTAATAATAAGAAGACTTGTTTATGCTAAGCTAAGCCACTCTTTCTCAAAAATGCAAAATAATAATGAAGGATATTTCCAAAATATAGTTGAAAAAAATTTTGATAATCCTGATAAAATAATGAAATATTTAAACCAAAAAAATAGAATTGTTGAAAAACAAACTCTACTTTTTAACCATCCGGAGTTCTTAAGATCATGAAGATAACAAGAAGAGATTTTTTAAAAACTACAGCCCTTACTTCATTGTATTTTGCTGGTTTTGGTGGAACAACTTATGCAAATGCTGGAACAAAGAAAAACTTAGTTATCATAATGCTTCGTGGCGGAATGGATGGTTTATGTGCAATTCCTGTCAAAGGAGATAAAAATTTTGAAAAATTAAGAAGTAAAATAAATCTTGATAGGACTTTAAAACTCACATCAGATTTCGATTTACATCCAGCATTAAAAACATTTAAAAATCTTTGGGATGAAAACTTAAGTGCAGCAGTTCATGCAACAAATATTCCTTATACAGGTAGATCACATTTTGATGGCCAAAATTTAATGGAGTCAGGTGGTAAAATACCTTACCAAGAAAAAACAGGTTGGCTTGGAAGAGGAATGAAAATTGCTGGATTAACTGGAAATGGATTAGCTTTGGCACTACCCATGCCTTTACTAATCAGAGGTGTTCCAATGAATAACAATTATTTTCCAGTGGGTCATAAATTGCCATATCCATCAACACTGAAGATTATTCAAGAAGTGTATAAAGATTATGATGAAAAATTATTAAGTGAAAATTTAGAAATCATACAAACAAGAGAATTAAGCAATACATCAACTGATAGTAGTTGGGTGCTTGCCTCAAATGCTGCTAATGAATTATCAAAAGTTAATGGACCAAGAGTAGCAGTATTTGAAGTTGATGGTTTTGATACCCATGCAGCTCAAGGTGCTACCAATGGAGCTCATGCAGATTGTCTTTCTGATTATGATAATATTGTTAAATCTCTTAAATCTTCAATGAGCAAAGAGGCTTTTGATAACACTTTAATTTTAACATTAACTGAGTTTGGAAGAACAATTAAACAGAACAGTAGCAATGGAACAGAACATGGTTACGGTTCAGCTATCTTAATGGCAGGAGGGCTTGTTAAAAAAGCACAAATTCATACCGATTGGCCAGGATTAAAGAGAAAAGAATTATTTGAAGGAAGAGATTTAAATTCTACAATAGATTCAAGAGCAATTTATGCATCTGCAATGTCTACAGTCTTTGATGTAGATTTCAAAAAAATTACCAAAGACGTTTTCTGGGGTGAAAATTTACCAAATTTATCTGATAAGCTTTTTAAAGTTTAACAACAGCTGCAGCTTTTTTTAGCAGCTTTCGGTTGTTCGTTATCTTTTGCAGCTTCTAATTCTTTTTGTTCATCTTCAATAGCTTTTTGTTGCTTTGAAATCTTATCTTCAAAGTAATCATAAAGAGAGGCAAATCCTAATTTGGAGGCTCTTTTTTCCTCATAATTTCTTCGCCCTTTAAGGTTTTCAATTATTTTAACTATTTCTTGGTTCTGCATGCTCTCTTTTTATTTAAAAAGGTAAATAATTCAAGCTATAAAATTGGCAAATTATAAACAGGTTTTTTTGTGTTAGGATGATGTGATGAATATAACACAAAAAAAATTAGAAAAATCTAAAGGCAGATTAGAAATAAAAATAAAAGACCAAAACTTACAAAAACTTTATCAACAGGGATCTTTAAAAGCTTTGATGCCAGATTTTCACGAAAATTTAAAACAATTAATGCTGATCAATACTGCTGGTGGTATTACTTCTGGTGATGAATATGACTACGAATTTGAAATTGATAGTTCGAAACTTTGTATTTCAACGCAAGCGGCAGAAAAAATTTATAGTGGTTTTGGTAATCCTGCTAATTTAGAAATTAACTTAAATTTATTAAATAATTCTAGTCTATATTGGTTACCTAAAGAGTTAATTTTATTTAATAATTGTAATTTAAAAAGAAAAATTAATTTTAATTTATCAAAAGATTCAAATTTACTTCTTTGTGAAAATATTATTTTTGGACGAACTTCTATGAATGAGGAGTTTGAAAAGGGATATTTTTCAGATTTTTGGAATATTAATATTGATAATAAATTAATTCATACAGAAGCAATAAATACAGGTTTATTTGAGAAAAAATATTTGAATAGTTTTTCGACACTAAATAATAATTCTGCAGTTGCGACAATTATTATTGTAGGAAATAAGTTTTTGAATAACTTTAATAATCTATCTGAAACTTTAACCAACAATGAAAATACAACTTCAAATTATTCTCAATGGGATAATAAATTGATCGTAAGACTTTTATCTAAAGATAGTTATAATCTTAAATTTGCAATTGATAAAATTTTGTCTTATTTTTTTGAAGATTCAAAGATACCAAAAGTATGGAATATATAAATGAAACTTACTCCTAGAGAAAAAGATAAACTTTTAATAAGCCTTGCAGCGATTGTCGCTAAAAATAGATTGTCAAAAGGTATAAAATTGAATTATCCAGAGGCTATAGCTTTAATAACAGATTTTGTTGTCGAGGGAGCAAGAGAGGGTAAAAGTGTTGCAGAATTGATGGAGGCAGGAGCTCATGTTATTAAAAAAAAAGATTGTATGGACGGCATTCCAGATATGGTCAAGGAAGTTCAAGTAGAAGCTACTTTTCCTGATGGAACTAAATTAGTAACGGTGCACAAACCTATTAGATGATAATATTATGAAGCCAGGTGAAGTAATTACAAAAAAAGAGGAAATAGATCTAAATAAAAACTCCAAAGTTACTAAAGTTAAAATTTCTAATTCTGGAGATAGACCTGTCCAAGTTGGAAGCCACTATCATTTTTTTGAAACAAATGAGTATTTAGTTTTTGATCGAAAATTAGCATATGGAAAGAGATTAAATATACCTTCAGGAACCGCTGTAAGATTTGAGCCAGGTCAATCTAAAGATATTGAGCTTATAGAAATAAATGGATCAAAAAAAATATACGGGTTCAATAAGAAAGTTATGGGTAAATTATAATGGCTAAAATTTCTAGAGCAGCTTATGCAGATATGTACGGGCCAACCACAGGGGATAAAGTAAGGCTTGCAGATACCGACTTATTTATTGAGGTTGAAAACGATCTAACCACTTATGGTGAAGAAGTAAAGTTTGGTGGCGGAAAAGTAATAAGAGACGGGATGGGCCAATCTCAAATCAGTAGAGAAAAAGGAGCTGCTGATACAGTTATAACTAATGCTTTAATAGTTGATGTGCATGGAATTTATAAAGCTGATGTTGGTTTAAAGGATGGAAAAATATTTGAAATTGGTAAAGGTGGAAATCCAGACACTCAATCTAAAGTAAATATTATTATAGGTCCAGGAACAGAGATAATTGCTGGTGAAGGAAAAATTTTAACAGCTGGAGGTTTTGACAGTCATATTCATTATATATGTCCTCAACAAATTGATGATGCTTTACACTCAGGTATTACAACTATGTTAGGAGGAGGTACTGGACCAGCTCATGGAACACTTGCAACAACGTGTACACCTGGACCATGGCACATACAAAGAATGATACAATCTGCTGATGGTTTTTCTATGAATTTAGCTTTTGCTGGGAAAGGTAATTCTTCATTACCAGAAGGTCTTGAAGAACAAATTCTAGCAGGAGCTTCAGCTTTAAAATTACATGAGGATTGGGGAACCACTCCTGGAGCAATTGACAATTGTTTAAATATTGCTGACAAAAACGATGTACAAGTAATGATTCACACAGACACTTTAAATGAGAGTGGGTTTGTAGAAAATACTATCAAAGCAATAAACAAAAGAACTATACATGCTTTTCATACAGAAGGTGCTGGTGGTGGACACGCGCCAGATATAATTAAAGTTTGTGGAGAAGAGTATGTTATTCCTTCTTCAACAAATCCAACTAGACCATATACAGTCAATACAATAGAAGAACATTTAGATATGCTAATGGTTTGTCATCATCTTGATAAATCTATTCCAGAGGATGTAGCATTTGCTGAAAGTAGAATAAGAAGAGAAACAATCGCAGCAGAAGATATTCTTCATGATATGGGTGCCTTTTCAATTATTGCATCAGATAGTCAGGCTATGGGTAGAGTTGGAGAAGTTATCATTAGAACTTGGCAAACTGCACACAAAATGAAAGTTCAAAGAGGAAGTTTACCAGAGGAAAAAGGGGATAATGATAATTTCAGAGTTAAAAGGTATTTAGCAAAATATACAATTAATCCTGCAATTGCTCATGGAATTTCAAAACATATTGGTAGTATTGAAAAAAATAAACGTGCAGATTTAGTTTTATGGGACCCAGCATTCTTTGGTGCCAAGCCAGAGATGATATTGATAGGAGGTAGTATAGCTTGTGCTCAAATGGGAGACCCTAATGCATCAATTCCAACTCCTCAACCAGTATACACTAGACCAATGTTTTCATCATTTGGAACTTCTTTAGAGAAATCTTCAGTAATTTTCACAAGCAAACTAGCTCTTGAAAAAAATTCTTTAAAAGATGCAAGTATTAGAAAAGACTTGTTACCTGTAGAAAATACAAGAGCTATTTCTAAAAAAGATATGATTTTAAATAACAAGTGTCCAAAAATTGAGGTTAATCCCGAGACTTATGAAGTAAAAGCTGATGGTGAAATAATTACTTGTGAACCAGCCAAAGAACTTCCTTTGGCACAAAGATATTTTATGTTTTAGCTTATGGATAATTGTTTTTTAATAGTTAATAAAATAGCCAAAAATAAAGCAAAAGATCACATATCTTTATCTTATGATGAGAGATTTTTAAGAAGAAAAAAACTTGTTTCAGATAATGGTTTTGAATTTTTAGTCAATTTACCAGAGACAAAATCACTGTCAGAAAATCAAGCTTTTAGACTTCAAAGTGGAAATTTGATTTTAATCAAAAACAAAAAAGAAAGTTTACTTGAAATAAAAGGAAAAAATTTAATGCAATTAATTTGGCATATTGGAAATAGGCATATGCCA
This sequence comes from uncultured Pelagibacteraceae bacterium, assembly GCA_902591695.1. Classification (GTDB taxonomy): domain Bacteria; phylum Pseudomonadota; class Alphaproteobacteria; order Pelagibacterales; family Pelagibacteraceae; genus Pelagibacter. The sequence goes on from CACJBQ010000011.1 coordinate 22,865, forward strand.
TGTCAAATTGAAAAAGATAAAATTTTTATACAATATGATGAAGTAATAAAAAAAATGATACTTAAATTAGGGGGAAAGGTTAAGAAAGTTTTAAGACCTTTTAAACCAGAGGGAGGTGCATATGGAATTGGTAGAACCCATAGCCATAAACACTAAAATAAAAAATAAAAAAGATTTAAAAGAATCTTTACAAATTCTTCAAACTTGGTTTTCCCCTTCATTTCCTGTTGGAAGTTTTTCATATTCTCATGGTTTAGAGGCAATGATTAATGATAATTTAATTAATTCAAAAGAGGATATTTTCAATTATTTAAAATGTATATTAAACTATGGAACTGGTAAAAATGATGTAATTTTAATGAAACATACTTATCAAGGAGAAGAGTTAAATGAATTAGCTTTATCTCTTTGCCCGTCTAAAGAAAGAAAAATAGAGTCTGTTGAAATGGGTAATGCTTTTAGAAAAGTTTTGGCTGATAGTTGGGATTTTAATATTCAAGAAAACACTGCTTATCCAATTGCAGTTGCTAAAGCGGCCAAACATTTTGATATACCCTTAAATTTAACGATTGTATCTTATCTGCAATCTTTTGTATCAAATCTAATTAATGTTTGTATTAAACATATACCAATTGGGCAAAAAATTGGACAGGACTGTATTATAAAAACTTATGATTTAATTAGAGTAATAGAAAAAGAAAGTGAAAATTTAAATTTAGAAGATCTAGGTGGAATTTGTTTTAATAGTGATATCTATAGTATCAAGCATGAAAATTTGAAAACACGAATTTATAAAACATGAAAAATATAAATGGACCATTAAAAGTTGGAATAGGTGGACCCGTTGGTGCAGGGAAGACAAGTCTGACTGCAGAACTCTGTAAGTTTTTATCAAAGAAAATTTCTATGGCTGTAATATCAAACGATATTTATACAAAAGAAGATGCAGAATTTTTAATGAAAGTTCAAGCTTTACCTCTTGAGAGAATTAAAGGAGTTGAAACAGGAGGATGTCCACATACAGCAATTCGTGAAGATGCTTCAATTAATATGCTTGCTGTAGAAAATATGAAAAAAAAATTCCCTGATCTTGATTTAATTTTAATTGAGTCTGGTGGAGATAATTTAGCAGCAACTTTTAGTCCTGAGTTAGTTGATCTATCTATTTATGTTATTGACGTTGGTATGGGTGGAGATATCCCTAGAAAAGGTGGCCCTGCCATTCAAAAATCAGACTTGTTAATTATTAATAAGACAGATTTAGCTCCTCATGTAGAAGTTAATCTCGAAACCATGAAAGAAGACGTAAAAAAGGCCCGAAATGGCTTACCTTATGTTTTTTGTCAGATGAAAAAACAAATTGGTGTCGAAGATGTTGCTAAATTCTTATTTTCATCAGGTGGACTATAGAGTTTTTTATTATGTTCTAATCGTTGGTAAACAATAGAAATCAGCTGTATCAATTTTAGAAGAATACTGCCTTCGCATATTCCACTTTTTATGAACACCAGCACTTGCAACGCTCAAAGTCGATCTTCCGTATCGATGATTAGTGTTATCAATTGATCGCATTAAGCTATTTATTTTTTCATCTTTTTCAGATGTAAATAAATTTGTTTTATCACTTGCATTAGATAGACCTGTAAGCATGACACCTGCTTTTTGATAACGGTAACCATTTTTAAAAATACTCTCAAGTATTGAAACTGCTGTCTTAACTGTTTCAATACTATTGTTTGTTGCAATTGGAAAATCAACTGTCTTTGCGTTTGAATAATATCCAAAGTTTCTTTGGAAAGGACTAGTTCTAACAAATACAGTAATTGCTTTTGCGACTAAAGACTCTGATCTAATTTTTTCAGAAGCATTCAAGCAATAATTTGCAACTGCTTCTTTTAATTCTTGGAACATTTCAATTCTTTTTCCAAATGATCTTGAAACAACACAGCTCTTTCTTTTTGTTGCAGTTGTCTCCAAACCTATGCAAGAAATTCCTCTAAGCTCCATTGCGGTTCTTGAACTTAGAACATTAGAAGATTTTTTGATCCAGGTATTAGATTTATTCTTAAGTTGTTTAGCGTTATAAATTCCATGCTTTTGATAAAATTTAGTTAATTGTCTACCAACACCCCAGACATCATTAATTTCAACTTTTTCTAAAATAGGATCTAAGTTTTCAATACCAATTAAACTTGTTACCCCTGACTGTTTTTTCTTAGCAATATGATTTGCAACTTTACTTAAAGTTTTTGTATTTGCTATTCCAATACTGGTTGGAATACCTGTCCATTGTAAAACTGTTTCTCTAATTTCTTTTCCAACTTTTTCTACTTCAGTATCGGGAAAGTTTGATAAATCTAAAAAAGCTTCATCAATGGAGTAAACTTCTATTTCCGAATTAAATCTTTTAAGAGTTCGCATCACTCTTCTCGATAAATCTCCATATAAAGAATAGTTTGATGAAAATACTTCAACTTTGTTTTTAAGAATAATATCTTTTGCTTTAAAGTAAGGCTCACCCATTTTAATCCCTAAAGCTTTTGCTTCATTTGATCTTGAAATGATACAGCCATCATTATTAGATAAAACGACAACAGGTTTTCTTCTTATTTTTGGATTAAATAATCTTTCACAAGAAACATAAAAAGAATTACAATCAATTAATGCTATTTTTTTAGTACGTCGAATGGATGACATAAGTAACAACTCCCCAAATAAAAATATCTTGTTCTTCGTTAATTAAAATTCTGTCTGAAAACTCTTTAGATCCAGAAGTTAAAAATTTTTTGTCTCTTTCTTGAACTAAAGTTTTAACTACAAGCTCGTCATGAACATTAGCAATTACTGTTGAAAAGTTTTTTGGTTTTAAACTTTTATCGACAACTAATAAATCACCATCATTAATTCCAACATCGACCATTGATTTACCTTGAACTCTGATGATGAAAGTTGCTGGAACATTTTTTATTAAATGCATGTTCAGATCAATATCTTCTTCGATATAATCAGTAGCAGGGGAAGGAAAACCAGCGCCTGCTTTATGTAGATAATAAGGGATTGTCAGCTTCATGTTCTTGTTTTGTTCCAATTTATAGCCTATTTATTTAATACACTCAAGAGGTTGTATTTTGAGTCTGTAACTGAATCAAAAGTGAATCAAAACGTGAACATCCAAACTACATTTTGTGTGCTTGTGGATAACTTCAACCACTAGTAGTTTAAGTTGGTTATTAAGTTATATAAATTTTAATTTGATTATGAGTATTTTAGATTTTGTAATGGTTGGTTCTAATGATTATAAAAAATCAAGCGAGCTATATGATGCTGCATTTGAACCTTTAAAGTTAAAAAAAATACTAACAACAGAAAAATATATTGGTTATGCTCATTTAAGTGAACCTGAGAAAGTAATATTTTATATAACCAATCCAGTTAATGGTAAACCAGCGACCATGGGTAATGGATCACAAGTAACACTGTTAGCAGAGTCTAAAGAGGCAGTAGAAAAGTTTTATGAGATTGCAATTTCCAAAGGAGCAACAGATGAGGGGGCTCCAGGAGTTAGAAAAGATGGAAATTATTACGGGTATATTCGTGATTTAGATGGGAATAAGATTGCAGCAAAAAGTGTTTTAAAATAAAAAAGGAGTTATATGAAACTAAATTGTCATTGTGGAGCTATTGAAGCAGAAATAAATGCTACAATTAACGAATTAGCAAAAATTGTAAGATGTAATTGTTCTATTTGTAAAAGAAAAAATGCAACAATGGGAATGGTTAAAAATGAAGATTTTAAAGTTACTAAAGGACAAGATAAATTGAAACTTTATCAGTATCATACTAAAGTTGCTAACCATTACTTTTGTACTGAATGTGGAATTTACACTCATCACAATCCTAGAAGCGCACCTGCTATGACTGGTTTTAATTTAGGCTGTGTCGATGAAGTTAAAGTAGAAGAATTAAAAGAAGTAGCTAACTTTGACGGGCTTAATCATCCAATGGATCAAGAAAAATAAAAGTTCAATGAAATTAACTGAAGAGTGTTTTAGGAAAGTTAAAAAAGATTGCTTTAAATTTATTAAATCACAAGAAACTTCAACTGAAAAGTTTGGTAATAAAGAGGGGATGATTAAGAATTTTTTAATCCCTATATGTTTTTGGATTGCAAAAAAAGCAGATAACAAAAGACCTTACTTTGTTGGATTAGCAGGTGGACAGGGAACAGGTAAAACAACCATAAGCTCAATAATAAAGATAATATTAGAAAAATATTTTAAATTTAAAGTATTTAAGATCTCTATTGATGATTTTTATAAAACTAGAAAAGAAAGAATAGCTTTATCAAAAAAAGTACACCCAATGTTGCTAACTAGAGGTGTTCCTGGAACTCATGACATCAATATGATGTTAGATTTCTTTAAAAAATCAAAAAGTAAAAAATTCAAAAATTTAAAATTACCAAATTTTAATAAGGCAATTGATGATAGATTTCCTAAAAATAAATGGAACACAATTAATCAAAGACCAGATGTTATTATTTTTGAAGGATGGTGCGTTGGCGCAAGAGCAGAAACTAACAAGACATTAACAAAATCAATTAATTCTATGGAAAAAGCTGATGATCATAAACTAGTTTGGAGAAAATTCGTAAATCAACAACTTAAAACTAAGTATAAAAAGTTATATTCTCAGTTAAATTGCATGATTTACTTAAAAGCAAAAAACTTTAGTTTATTACAAAAGTGGAGATTGAAGCAGGAACATAAACTATGGTTAAAAACAAAGAAAAATGGCGGTCATAAAATAATGAGTAAAGGAGAAGTAATAAATTTTATGCAAACCTACCAAAGAATTACTCAAAATATGTTTAAAAATATGCCTAAATATGCATCTATAATTTTAAATTTAAACAGTAACCATCAAATTAAAACTGCTGTATATAAATCGAAATGAAAAAAATATTTATCATAGTTGTCACATCAATATTCTGTTTTACTAACGCTTTCGCAGTTACACTTCTTGATGCATTAAATCAAACTTATAAAAATAATATTCAATTAAATGCTGAGAGAGAAAATATTAAAGCTTCAGAACAAGACGTAAATATTGCTAAAGCTGATTATAAACCTTCATTAACTTTAAGTGGATCTCAAAGCTTTGAAAATACAAATAAACTTACCAACCAAAGTGGAGGTGATGCAACAATAAATGATGTGGATCCATTTACTACCTCTATAAAGTTAGAACAAACTCTTCTAGATTATGGAAGAGATTTAACGCTAAAAAAAAATATTACAGCCCTAGATCTTGCAAAAGCACAACTGGTTAAAAAGGAACAAGATGTTCTTCACAATGCGATCTACGCATATACAAACTTAATTTTTGCAAGAGAAACACTTGAGATTAATTCTAAAAATTTAAATTTATTAATTAGACAAGTTGAAAATGATAAAATCAGAAGAGACAGAGGTCAAATTACAAATACTGACTTAGCGCAATCAGAATCTTCACTAGCTGGAGCACAAGCTCAATTTGCAAAATCTAAAAGTGATTTATTAATTAGTAAACTTAATTACGAAAATATTGTTGGAAAAATAAGTGATCCAGATCAATTACAAAAAAATTCAAATGCGATAGTCAGTATTCCAAAATCTTTAAATGAAGCAATTAATCTTTCAAAACAAAATAATCCAGATATTTTAATTGCAAAATTAGACTTAGAAAAATCTGAAAAAGATTTAGCAATTTCAGAGTCTGATTTAAAACCCACAGCATCACTATCTTTACAAAGAACTTATACTGATGATTTAAGTGCTACTGTAGATGAAAAAGAACAAGATGTATTAAAAGCTACTCTTAGCTGGCCTTTTTATTCTGGTGGAAAAAAACGATCAACTATTAATAAAAATTCAAATCTAACAACTCGAAAAAGATTGTTGTTAGATGATGCCGTGAGAACAAACGAAACTAATGTTGCAAGTGCATGGTCTAGTTTAGAATCTTCAGAAAGTTTTTTAAATTCAGTTAGGGTTCAAGTAAATGCAGCTGAAATAGCTAATGAAGGAATTGCTGCGGAATACGAAAGAGGTTCGAGAACTACTTTGGATGTTATTCAATCAAATGCTTTATTACTTTCTGCTCAAATTTCTTTAGCAAGTTCAGAGAAAAACTATCTAATGGCTCAATATAATTTGCTTAAAGCAGTAGGCTTACTTAACAGCCAGTATCTAAATCTTAAATAACTTCTTTTCTAAAATAAAGTTTA